>JAZNMD010000200.1:0-2447 GCA_045579385.1 Clostridia bacterium | reverse complement strand
CTTTTCGTCGTTTTGGAAAGCAATTCGATGATTTGGGTCTTTGCGTTCGCAATCGAGTGCAAACTTGAAAACCTCTTTTGGTGTTTTTGCGGTCCAACGCAAAGTAACTTGCGGTATCCAAGTCGGTAATTCCAAAAGGCTTTCTAAAATAAGCTTTGACAAATCATTGAACCCGTCGCTACCGTCCGGTAAAAATCCGCCGATGCAAAAATGCGACTCTGCGCCTCGGGTAAATTTTGTCGAAGTAACGGGGGTTGCCGCCTGAAGCATTAAGAAAAGCTCCTGCAAATATTCCTTGGCTTCTTCCCGTGTGATTGCTCCGCTTTCAATGTCTTTTTCATAAAACGGACGTAAATATCTGTCAAGAGTTCCTACACTGTCGGGGTCGGCAGAAAAGCATACATAAATTGTTAAAATTGCTTCATAAAAGGAATTCGGTTTATTTTCAGGTACATTAAGCAGTGCTTTAGATAGCGTTACCAAATTTTCTTTATATTCTTCTGTTTCTACCGTTTTTGAAAGTTCCAACGCCTTGTCGGAGCACTGATGCGCCCAGCCAATCAGAGCATTGGCAACGCTTTTCAGCGCATTTAAAAACTCCGCTTCTTCTGTTTCAGTATGGATTTTTAAGGATTCATCAATTTCCTCTATGATCCCCTTGATGCCCTTGTCCAAAACCTTTTGATAGTCTGCGGTTGCGTGCTGCCACTCAAAAGTCGATAGGTTATCTATCGTTTTTAAGTAAAATTTTTCTCTTACTTCCCCCCACGCCTTATGTCCCATTCGGCGAAAAGCATCTCCTACAACTGAACTGTCACAGTTGAAAAAGCCGGTCATTTTTGAGTACTCAGTCAAAACGGGCTGTTGGTTTAAAATAAACTGGCAAAGCTGCTTGGATTCCCGCTGTTGACGGGACAAAAACAGGTCCTCTCTATCATACTCTGTTTTTGTTGGATGGGCATACATTTCGCCCTTTAAGGTTAATTCCGTCAGTTTTCTGATTCGTTCATTCATAAAAATCCCTCCAACGATCGATCAAGAAAATTATATAAAACCACCGCAAGCAAGTACATACACAAAAAGCCATATTTATACTTTTTGATTCTATTGTGTTGCAATTAATGGTGCTTTGTGGTAAACTATCCCCGGGTGATATGATGAATGACAGATTTATAATTACGAATATCCATCGGGTGATATTTGTTGGAAAAGATGAATATACAGAACCAATCACCTCTTTTTCCAACAAAAAGGCCTGCAGAAACGAGTTGATTTTCCATATTTCCGGGGAATCAACAGTCTTTTTCAACGGAAAACAACTGGATATCACCAAAGATTGTATTCGTTTTCTACCGCAAGGCAATGTTCAGGAATATGTTGTCAAACGGAGAGAACCCGGTGAATGTATAGATGTATTTTTCGATACAGATGTGCAGATTTCGGACGAAGCATTTGTAATAGGTCCCACACAAAGTGAGAAGATCAAAGCGTTGTTTAAAAAGATCTTTGCCGTTTGGGTGGCAAAGGATGACGGGTATTATTTTGAATGCGTTTCCTTGCTGTATAAAATCTTTGCCGAACTACAAAAGAAAAACTACATCCCTCAAAACCAATTCGACGCAATAAAACCTGCCATTGCATATATAGAGAAGAATTTTTTAAATGAAAAGATAACCGCACAAGAACTCGACTCCTGCTGTACGATCAGTTACCCCTATATCAAAAAGCTTTTTGTGAAGAAATTTGGCATATCACCGATCCGATACAGTATTCAGCTGAAAATTAACTATGCCTGCGATCTATTACTATCAGAACTTTATACCGTTACCCAAGTAGCGGAGCTATGCGGATATAACGATATTTACTTCTTTAGCCGGCAGTTCAAAGAATATACCGGCATATCTCCCACAAATTTTTTCAAAAAATATAAGTCCTCAAAATGAAAACACCCCGTATTCAAAAGAAAAATGATAGCTGTAAAACGGTGGTATGTCAAGCAAAATGGCAATTGTAAATTTTCGTGGAAATGTTTGGTTTTGCGGTTGACTTTCTTAATAATTAGGTGTATACTGTGGGCGCAAGTAAATATTCCGTTTGAGTGCCTGCGGACGCGGTAACAGCCCCGCAGGAGAATAGAAAACCGGGTGCGAATCCCGGACGGTACCGCCACTGTATGTGTGGAGGTTCTCTATTTGGCGAAAGTCGGTCATTGGGGAAACCTGAGAAGGCTATAGAGAATCGGAGAAACGCAAGTCAGGAGAACTGCTCAAATGAGGTAAAAACACAAGGGTCTGCAAGTACGGAACCTGTGGTTTTTTGTTGCGGAAAAACGGCTGCAGCGGCCCGGGTGTGGGGTTGCTGCAGCTTTTTGCTTTGGTTGGCTTGTGGAGGATTCCCCCTTCCTCCACAGCCGATCATAGCCCGCAAGCCAACTGAATATTGCTTAT
>JAZNMD010000199.1:0-2930 GCA_045579385.1 Clostridia bacterium | reverse complement strand
TAGTAATCAGAAAAGCAGTCCATACAGAAGCCCAACCTGTTTGCAACCATATACTGCTCATCGTAATAGAGCTTGTCGAAAACCTCATATACTGCTTCTTTTCGCATGGCATTGAGTAATATATTTGAAGGCTCGGATGATGAATCTGCGATATATTCTTCCTCTTTTTCTTCGCTTTCGTCGTCGGAAAGATTTTTGTAAAACTCGGTATAATTCATATTGCGAAGACCGGCGGAGATTATCTCAACAACCTTTTTCGGCTTCAGATTAAGCTCTGCGGCAATTCTGCCGATAGTTTCATCGTCATTCTTGTAATCGTTTTCTCGGTACAGTACCATAATCTTGCGAAGCCGTGCATCCTCATCTTCTGTGGGTATGGTGTAGCCCGTTCTCATAGTCCGCACATATTCGTGAACTTCCCGTTTTATATAAAACTCTGTATAGTAATTTTCAAAGGATTTGTGTTTTGAAGCGTCATAATTCTGCAAGGCTTTAAGCAAAGCAAATATACAAGCGGATTTCAAATCTGCAAAGTGACCGGGCATTGCATAATCCTGAACGAAGCATATAACAGCGTTATTCAGTGTCGGCTCGTAATAATGCAGAAACCAAGAGAGGTATTTATCATCATTATCTTTCAAATAAAGCTCTATATATTCCTGTAAACGCATTTTCGGCGGTGCCGGCTTCAGCTTGTAAATATTCAGTTCTTTTTCCCAATCCTTCACGGCACTCACCATCCTTTTTATCTCAACATATTTTTAGTGTCATAATACAGCTTTTTACGGGACATATCCTTTGTGTACTGCGTGGTAAAATATTCGTGATTTTCCTGTGCACGCAGCATATTGTTTTTAGCTATGAATGTAGCCATCTTTGCAAACTCAGCCGTTATAGTGCCTCTGCTTTTCTCTGTTCGGATTGCAGAGGCTCTTTTTTCATATATAGCCACAACGGGATTATCCTGCTCACGTTCCTTGCGTTTGATTGATGCCGCATACTTACGGCAGGTTGTTCTCTTGCCTCGGAGCATATACGGTGCAAAGCCGTTACAGTATTTCTGCTTTCGGGCAGATGTCATAAGAAAATATCTGTTACATATACCGCATTGTTTCGGGTAGTGTCCGTAATGTAATCCCTCAAAGAAATCAGTAACGATAAAGGAGTAATAATCTTCAAAAATAAGCCTTTTGGCAACCGAAACATCCTTTTTCTTTGTAACGGCAACATATTCTGTTCTGACATTACAATCTGTTTTACTGAATATATCCATAGCAATCGGCAGTAGATGTGCTTCGTCAAAGCGTTCTGCTTCGTCAAGACGGAAAACAAACTTTAACAGACTTCTATGTGCCTTCTCCATATCTTCGGGTAGCTTATCATAAAAGATTATGGTTTCGATTACTGTTTTTAGTAAATCTTCAGCCGTTTTGAAAAAGGGTTTATCGTATTCGGGCGGTAAAATATCCAACACAGCCTGCGCAGTATCAATGCTTTGCACCTTTGCTTTTCGGCGGAAATATTCAACTATCAAATCGGCATTTTCCTTTTCGAAAAGAAAAGATATTCTTTCTCGTTCAGCACCAATATCACAAGTGTTGAAAGGTTTGATATTAGGCAGAGTTTTCAGCATCATCTGTATTTCATCCCCGGCTTTAACAAAGTCGGTATCATTCAGATAACCGAGGGCAAGAGTTTCTCTGACGTGCCACAGGTATTCACGAAAAACTGCAATGCGAGCGGCATTGTCATTTTTGTAATACTGATTAAGCAAGCTCATAGCATAAAAGCCTGCATAATGCTTCTTATCAATCGTTACTATACCGTCTCTGTAATCTGCACTGAAAAGCATTGTTTCACCACCTAAACAAAAATTAAAAGCACATACATTATACAAGAACAAATGTTCGCTTGTCAATATAAATATTGTTTCAATATCATTTTATAAGATTTTCAGTCCTAAAAAACGGACTTACAAAATGGAAAAATATTTATTCTAAAAATTTGTAATGTTTTTTGTTGCAGAGAACGCTTTCAAAAAAGATAAAACAGTTATATAGGCTTATATACGAATGGTTACGGGATTGTTGCGTTTATCGTTTTACGGTTGTTGCAGTATTTCGTTAGAAATCGCACTTTTTCCGTATTAAGTATAGTAGAGGGAGGCAAAACGGCAAAGAAAAACTGCTCTCACGGGGAGAGCAGTTGAAAGTATTCTGTTAGATAAATTGGAATTTGTCATAAAAATCGCTCTAACATCAATAAACAATATATATCGGTGTATTGCTGACAGTCAGCTTCCTGCCGATTTGTATTTCATTGCCGTACATATCATAAGCGGTGTAATCACCTTCGGGTGCAGCGATTTTAGTTTTATTACCAAGGCTGTAATATACTTCAATTTTATTTCCGTTTGCCGAATATTCGTCAATCACAAGATTCTTTTCGTTTGAAATATTCTTAACGAAAGCCGCGTGGCCGAGAAAACGGATAACCGTTGCGTAAGAAATTACGGCTTCGTCAGGCTGCATATATTCGTTGAAAAACGCAAAATCGTTGATATCATTTTCAGGTGTAACGGTTTTTCTGAATGCGAACGAAACAAATCCGCTTGCTCCTGTTGAACGGGTGTAAAGTGCCTTGCAGGCGATTGTAGCTGCATCTGCACCTCCTACTCCGCTTTCGCTGTTGAAACCGCCATTTGAAAGTCCTGCAGATTTTGTAAGCGATAACATCTTGCTTATATAATTATAGTAATTATCGAGTCCGTCGTGATTGTGATAACCGTAATTATCAAGCAGATTTTTATTCATCAGCTCTGCTGATTTCTGATAGAAAACAAGGTTACTTTCTTTTTCTGCAACAGCAAGTCCGCCCGAATAAACATAGGCAGACTGATTTTCGGCTTTGATTATTGTAGCGGTTTTTTC
>JAZNMD010000198.1:0-5126 GCA_045579385.1 Clostridia bacterium | reverse complement strand
GTTTAACGGAAAACAGAAAAAAAGTCCAGCGTGCGAATTGGCAGGGAGCGGCGGGACCGCTCACGGGCATAGCCCACGGTTTTCGTTATACAAGAAAGAACAAAGCGGCTTCGCCGCTCGCCTCGCGGCGGTCGAAGATTTACCGCTTTGTTTATCCATGTACATTTCGGCAGAGCCGAAAATTTTGTACGGGCATAAAATTGGTTTTCTTGTTTAATAGGAAATTATGTAATTTCCTATTAAACAAGAAACTCCCTTTCGCTGTATCAAAGCAAAAGGGAGCTTAAAAGCTTTACTAAAATTTAATTCTCGCTGAAAATAATTGTTACATCAGGATGAAGCTGAAGAATTGATGCAGGAATGTAAGGAGTTATAGGTCCAAAGCAAGCCTTTTCAAGAATTTCCTTTTTGTTCTTTCCGTTTGCAATAAGAAGAACCTTCTTAGCCTGCATAATAGCCTGCATACCCATTGTTATTGCTCGTCTGGGAACGTCATCGATTGATGCAAAGAATCTTGCATTTGCCTCGATTGTTGATGGGTCAAGGTCAACTGGATGAGTTTCCTTAATGAATGCCTCGTCAGGCTCATTGAAACCGATATGTCCGTCAAGTCCGAGGCCCAGAAGCTGAAGGTCTATTCCTCCAAGTGAAGCAATAAGTTCATCATAACGTTCGCCCTCTGCCTTGAGGTCTGCAGCACATCCATTTGGAACAAAAGTTTTGCTTTTGTCTATGTTTACATGGTTGAACAAATTGTCATTCATAAAATATCTGTAGCTCTGGTCGTTATCTGCGGTAAGACCCTCATATTCATCAAGGTTAACCGAAGTAACTTTAGAAAAGTCCAGATCGCCTGCTTCACAATACTCAATAAGTTTTTTGTATGTTCCCACAGGTGTAGAGCCTGTAGCAAGACCCAGCACACAGTCAGGCTTTGCAATAACCTGTGCAGCAATAATATTTGCCGCTTTTTTGCTTAATTTTTCGTAGCTGTCAACAGTAATAAAATTCATAATACTACATCTCCTTCGATAATATTTAACCTTATTCGGTTATTTTTCTCACTACAATATTTTCTTTATCCTTTACAATGCAACCGCCCGGAATTACTCCTCTGAGTGCAGTAAGTGGATAAACAGAAGTACCTTTCCCGATAACAGTTCCGGGGTTCAAAACGCATCCGCAACCGATATCTGCATGGTCTGCAAGGATTCCGCCGATTTTGCGAAGGCCCGTTACATAGTCCTCATCTCCATGGATAACAACCGCCTTGCCATCTGATTTGAGATTTGAGCAAATGGAGCCTGCACCCATATGTGCGTAATTTCCAAGAACAGAATCCCCCACATAATTGTAATGCGGAACCTGCACTTTGTTCAAAAGCACACAGTTTTTAAGCTCGGATGAGTTACCTATAACACAGTTTTCCCCCGTGATAACCGAACCACGGATAAAAGCACCGGGTCTTACCTCAGTGCCACTGCCAATGATAGCGGGAGCTTCAATGGTCGCTGTGGAATAAATCTTTACATTCTCCCCTACCAAAACGCCATCAGCAATTTCAGTATATCCGGGAATTCCCTCACTGATAAGCTTTTTTATATAATCCTTTATCTTTGGAAGAATTTCCCACGGATATTCCGCAACTTCAAAAAGAGGCTTTATATAAGGAGTTTCACAATCGAACAGCTCTGATGTTTTTACAAGTTTATTCAACACCGTGACCCCTTTCAATAATTGTATTTGCGATAGCTTCAGCATATTCTACACATTTTGCTTCGCTTTCACTTTCAATCATAACACGGATAACAGGCTCGGTACCGCTCTGACGAAGAAGTGCTCTGCCCTTACCGTCTATAAGGCCCTCAACCTTTTTAAGAGATTCTTTAACAACATCGTCAGCAATTACCGCTGCCTTATCCTTTACGCGGATGTTTTTGGTGTACTGCGGATAAAGCTTAACCGGCTCTGCAAGTTCAGCAAGAGGAGTTTTTGAATCACAGATTTCCTCGGTAATCATAATTGCTGTAAGTAAACCATCTCCTGTTGTAGCATATTTCTTAAGTATAATATGTCCCGACTGTTCGCCGCCCAGACAATAATCATTTGCCTGCATACATTCATAAACAAATCTGTCGCCTACGGTTGTCTGTGCACATTTGATGCCCACTTCATTAAGGCTGGTAATAAGTCCGCTGTTTGACATAATTGTTGCAACAACGGTATCGCCATTTAACATTCCGCGTGACTTAAGACGCTTGCCAAGAATATAAAGCATTGCATCGCCATCAACCACATTACCGTTACCGTCAACTGCAATACAACGGTCAGCATCGCCATCAAACGCAAAGCCCACATCCAGGTGGCGTTCCTTAACGAGACGACAAAGATTTTCAATATGAGTCGATCCGCAACCATTGTTTACATTAAGGCCGTCAGGTTCCGCACCGATAACAACTGTCTGAGCACCCAATGCACCAAATACTGACTTTGCAATCATCCAGGATGCACCGTTTGCACAATCAAGACCGATTTTTAAATCCTTGTAAGAATTTGAAGCAAGTGAAATCAGGTATCCCACATAGCGGTTTCTGCCCGAAGAATAGTCCACAATGCAACCGATACGGTCTCTGCAGGCAAGAGGTATATCATTTCCCTGAACACCCAGAGCCTTTAAGTTTCCGTCAATATAAGCCTCTATCAAAGCGGTTGTTGCATCGTCAAGCTTTTCGCCATATTTATTTATAACCTTGATTCCATTGTCATAAAAAGGATTGTGCGATGCTGTAATCATAATACCGCAATCAAATTCATCCTGACGTGTTACATAGGACACACTTGGTGTTGTTGTAACGTGAAGCATATAAGCATCTGCACCCGATGCAGTAATACCTGCAACAATTGAATATTCAAGCATATAGCTTGAGCGACGGGTGTCCTTACCTATAACTATGCGGGGACGATAGCCTGCTTTGTGGCAGCCTGAAAGCTCCGACGAATAATACCAACCCAAAAACCTGCCGACACGGTAAGCCTGCATTGAAGTAAGATTAACATTTGCTTCGCCTCTGAAGCCATCTGTTCCGAAATACTTGTTTCCGGAAGATTCTCCAAGAGTTTCTTTGCTTATAGCAATTTTATCCTGCAAAAGCTCATCGGTTGAAACCCCAAAAAGCTCACAAAGCTGTAAAACATTGTCTATCTGAGGCAAAGCCTGCCCCATCTCCCACTTTGAGATAGACTGTCTTGAAACAGAAATCTTTTCAGCAAGCTGTTCCTGAGAGATGTTAGCTGCTGTGCGAAATTTCAGAATTTTTTCGCCAATTGTCATTTTTCATAACCATCCTTTCGGTGTAATTATCTTAATTATGTTTTATGTCAACTCGCAATGCAATTACAATATAACAAATTAATTTTAATACTTCAAGCAAGTTTGGTTTGATATTTTTGCAACTTTAATTTACAAAAACTTTCTTTTTAACTGTCTTGGAAAGTATTTTTTTGAGAATTTTAAAGTTTTTTGTAAATCTTGGTTGCATTTTCTTTAGATTGCATCAGTTCTGAAAATCTCAATGATGGTAGACATAAAAAAGTGTCTACCATCATTATGTCACTTCACATTAAATTAATCTCCCTCTTTTTCTGTTTGACTGTTTAGTATTTAATTTAAATATTTTTCGTTTTTGTTCTTGAAAATTAGTTATTTATTTGATATAATTAAATACAGTTTTAAAAGCTGTTGTTTCAATCAATCGTATCAAATAATATGATAGAAGTCAAGAGATATACGTACTTCAACATTGTTATTGTATACTTGATTTTATTTTTTTAAATTTCTCTTCCACTGTATGAAAAAATATGTTATACTTTTAGATATAATGGAAGTTTTTAAGGAGTCATATCAATATGATGAAGCTTGGATTTGACAATCAAAAATATCTTAAAATGCAATCAGAGCAAATACGAAACCGAATTTCACAATTCGGCGGCAAGCTGTACCTTGAATTCGGTGGTAAGCTTTTTGACGATTATCACGCTTCCCGTGTTCTTCCGGGGTTTGCTCCTGACAGTAAGATTCATATGCTTCAGCAGCTTAAGTCAGAGCTTGAAATCGTCATAACTATAAATTCTGAAGATATCGAAGCCAATAAAACCCGCAGTGATATAGGCATTTCCTATGACAATGATGTTTTGAGGCTTATTGACACCTTCCGTGATATGGATCTTTATGTTGGCTCGGTTGTGCTTACAAGATACAACAACCAACCAAATGCAACAACATTTTTAAAGCATCTTACTTCCCTGGGGATTAAATGCTATCGCCATTATACGATTGCAGGCTATCCCTCTGACGTACCACATATTCTCAGCGAGGACGGTCTTGGGAAGAATGAGTATATTGAAACCGAGCGTTCCCTTATCGTAATAACCGCTCCCGGTCCCGGCAGCGGCAAAATGGCGACCTGTCTCAGTCAGCTTTATCACGACCACAAAAATGGGATTGCTGCGGGATATGCAAAGTTTGAGACCTTTCCTATCTGGAATTTACCTTTGAAGCATCCCGTAAACTTAGCATACGAGGCAGCAACTGCTGACCTTGATGATGTTAATATGATTGACCCGTTTCATCTGGAAGCTTATGGTAAAACTGCAGTTAACTACAATCGTGATGTTGAAATTTTTCCTGTTCTTGACACAATATTCAAAAGAATTCAGGGAACTTCTCCTTACAAGTCTCCAACAGATATGGGCGTAAATATGGCAGGCTTTTGTATTATTGATGACGATGTTTGCTGCACAGCGTCCAAGCATGAAATCATCCGTAGATACTATACGGGTGCAACAAATGCAGTTCAGGGAAAAGGAAATGAAGCACAAACACGCAAACTGGAGCTTTTGATGAATCAGGCAGGCATTACCACGGACTTTTGTCCTGCTGTGCCGGCATCACTTAAAAAGGCCAAGGAAACCGGGGCTCCTGCAGGGGCTTTGGTTCTGCCGGACGGACGGATAGTTACAGGGAAAACGTCCTCTACACTCGGTGCGGCATCAGCACTTCTTTTAAATGCCCTCAAGGTTCTTGGAAATATTGATGACAGTCTTCATCTGATTGATGCAAATGTCCT
>JAZNMD010000197.1:0-4483 GCA_045579385.1 Clostridia bacterium | reverse complement strand
ACATATATTATGGCAGCAAAGACCATGACCACATTAAAGCGAAATTGTCTTGATTTGCTTGAAACTTTGGCAGGGAAAAAGAATTTTCAGTATTCTTTGTCAAAGAAGGAGGGCAGGCTTTATGGCAGGAGGATATACCTTGAGGGTGTTTCTGATTGCGAGGCGGAAAGCAAAATAAGGGGAATGACGCTTCAGGGTGCATATTGCGATGAAATCACATTGTTTACCGAGAACTTTTTCAATATGCTGCTTTCAAGACTTTCGGAGCCTAATGCAAAGCTGTTCGGGACAACAAACCCTGATAATCCAAATCATTGGTTTAAGGTGAATTATATTGACCGGAAAGATGAACTCGATTTTTTTATTATGGAGTTTTTGATAGACGACAACACGTTTCTGGACAGGCGGTACGTTGAGCAGCTTAAAAAGGAGTATACGGGGGTTTTCTACCGACGGTTTATATTGGGCGAGTGGTGCTGTGCCGAGGGGTTGGTTTATCCTATGTTTGAAAAGGACATTCATGTTGTGGATGACGTTCCACCTGCAACTGATGATACTGAGTATTACATATCCATTGACTACGGAACGTTAAATCCTTGCAGTATGGGACTTTGGCAGATGAACAAAGAGGGTGCGGTGAGGATTAAGGAAAGCTATTATTCAGGTAGACAAAGCAAAAAACAACTTACTGATGAGGAGTATTATGAAAGGCTTTTAAATCTTGCCGGCGAGTATCCCATAAAGTGTGTAATTATTGACCCGTCTGCGGCAAGCTTTATTGCAACCATAAGACGACACGGAAAATTTACGGTCCGCAAGGCAAACAACAATGTGTTAGATGGTATACGAATAACAGGAACACTTCTTCAGGGAGAAAGGGTTAAGCTTCATCGTGATTGCATAGATGCAATAAGAGAGTTTGGAACGTATTCCTGGGATGAAAAAGCAGGGGAGGATAAGGTGGTTAAGGAGTTTGACCACGCTATGGACGATATAAGATATTTTTGTGCAACAATTGCAGGCAAGCTTTTGTTGTGACAAGTTAATAAAAATAAGGAGAGCAAAAAATGTTTGAAGGAGTAAAAGAATTTTTTGGGAGGCGTGAAAGGCTTATGAATGATGCTTTGGGGCTTGAAAGAGTGGCAGGAGTAAAATCAATAATTTCGCCTGAGATGGCGGCGGAAATGCGTATCTGGAAAGGTATGTATGAGGAAAGAGAAGGACTTCATTTATCTGCGGCACTTTCATTTGAAATGGCAAGGATGGTAACGGTTGAAATGAGGTCAAATATTACGGGAAGCAAAAGAGCTGATTTTTTGAATGAACACTATAAAAAAGTTATAGACAATATCAGAATTCCCGTTGAATATGGTTGTGCCAAAGGCGGTGTGGTGCTGAAACCATATGTTCTTGGTAAAAGCATTATGGTGGATTTTATTCAGGCAGATGAGTTTTTCCCCACTGCAGTAGATGATTGCGGAAATATCATTGGTGCGGTGTTTGTGCAGCGTTTGGTACGTGGAGGAAACTTTTTTACAAGGCTTGAGGAACACAGGCTTTCAGCAGGTGGGTACGAGATTTTAAACAGGGCGTTTATGAGCAGAGCCGAGGGCATATTGGGAAAACCAATATCGCTTAAGGAAGTGCCGGAATGGGCAGATTTGTCCGAAGAGATGACCATTGCTAACGTAAAAAAGCCTTTGTTTGGGTATTTCAAACCGGCGATTGCAAATAATATCGACCCCAAATCACCATTGGGTGTTTCGATGTTTGCAAATGCGATAAACCTGATTGAAAATGCAAACAGACAATACGAAAGGCTTTTGTGGGAGTTTGAAAGCGGAGAGAGGGCACTTATTGCCAACAGTATGGCATTTAAACGTGACCGTGACGGAAGACTGAGACTCCCCGACAAAAAACTTTATCGTACGCTGGATGTGGAGGATATGGATTTCTTCCGTGAATGGAGCCCGACACTACGTGGCAAGGAAATCTTTGATGGACTTGATAAAATTTACAGACAGATTGAATTTAATTGCGGGTTTGCTTACGGAACGCTTTCTGCAGTGGATGACCATCAAAGGACAGCTGAGGAAATAAGAAATTCAAAACAAAGAAGCTATTCTACCATTACCGACAACCAGAAGTCATTGCAGAATGCTCTTTCGGATTTGGTTTATGCGATGGATGTGTGGTGTACCCTTTACAATTTAGCACCTATGGGAAGTTACAGCATAAGCTTTGAATTTGATGACAGCATTGCAGCTGACAGAAAGACCGAGTTTGAAGAAAAACTTGCTCTTGTCAGCAAGGGAATAATGAAGCCCTGGGAATTCAGAAGATGGTACTTTGGAGAGGATGAAGAAACTGCTAAAAAAGCGGTTTTGGAGCAGAAAGATTAATGGATAAGGCAAAGCCAAAAATAAGAAAAAGCGGTAGCTTTTGCGAGCGGAAAGGCATTTGCCTCTCCGATGGTCCGAGATGACCTTAAACTACAGATTTTTATGCAGAAAGAAACTGCGATAACAAACTGTTAACTTCTGTGCAGAAAGAAACTGCGATAACAAACTGAAAGGAGAAAAAGTATGACAAGAGATGATTTGAGAGGAATTATTGAGGGGATATCTGACGAACAGTTAAAGAAAATTCTTGATATAAATTCTTCTGACATCGGAAAAGCAAAACAAGGTGCCGAGGAGCTGAAAAGTCAGCTTGAAGCAGCAAACGCAGAAAAAGGCGAGCTTGAAGAGCGCATTTCAAATCTCAGCAGGAGTCAATATGAGGCAGAAGAAATGAAAACAAAAATTGAAGAGCTGCAAAAAGTTATTGACCAAAGGACAGAGGAGGATTCCGCACGAAAGCTTGAAGCAGAAATTTGCCGCAGATTTGAGGCGGCGACAGAGGGTACGGATTTTATAAACGAATTTACCCGAAACGGTATATTTGAGCAGTTTAAGTCGGCAATTTCGGAAGAAAAAAATGCAGGCAGAGCTGATAGTGATATTTATGGCGAGCTGGTTTTGGGTAAGGAAAATATTTTTGTACCGTCAGAGGGCATACCTGCGGTAGTTGCTTCTACATCGGGCTTTGGCGGCTCGATTACGGATGGCGACATAAGAGAAATTATGGGGCTTTCCCGTATGGGTTAAAAATTTTAAATGATAGGAGTGGGTTAGTATGGCTAACGCAATTACAAAATTCAGTAAGTATATAAATGTTTTGGACGAGGTTTACAAGGTGGCATCTGTTACATCAATTCTTGATGGCAACAACCGTCTGGTAAGACTTGGTGCTAACGCAAATGAAATTATTATTCCCAAGATGACCATGGATGGTCTTGCGGATTACAGCCGTGAAAACGGTTATGTAGGCGGTGACGTTACTCTTACCAATGAGACAGTCACATTTAATTATGAAAGAGGACGTTCATTCACAATTGATGCAATGGATGATGAGGAAACTGCAGGTGTTGCATTCGGTCAGCTTTCAGGCGAATTTATCCGCACAAAAGCGGCACCTGAGATTGATGCTTTCCGTTTTGCAAAATATGCAAGCATAGACGGAATTGGTACCGCAACAGCAAATCTTGCATCAGCTGAGGAGACTCTTAATGCTCTTATTGCGGCACAAAATGCAATGGATGAGGCTGAGGTTCCGACCGAAAGCAGAATTCTTTTTATAACACCAACTCTTTACAATGGCGTTATGAATATTGATACAACAAAATCAAAGGCTGTTCTTGATTCCTTTGCAAGCATTGTTAAGGTTCCCCAGAGCAGATTCTATACAGCAATTGACCTTTATGACGGTGCTACATCAGGCGAGACCGCAGGTCATTATATCAAAAATGCAGCAAATGGCAAGAACATCAACTTTATGGTTATTGAAAAGTCAGCGGCAATTCAGTACCAGAAGCATCTTGTAAGCAAGGTTGTTACTCCTGAGGAAAATCAGACTTCAGATGCGTGGAAGTTCTTCTATCGTTCATATGGTATTGCAGATGCATACGAAAACAAGGTGGCAGGAATTTATCTCCACAAGGCAGAGGCTTAAAAAATATCCGATTCGCAGATTAGGAGGTTAGGATATGAGGACAGTAGGTTTGGTGGAGAAGAAACCGAAAAAGAAGGTAGCGTCCCCCAAAAAAGCTAAAGGGTCGGGCGGTGAAAAGAATGCTGAAAACTGATGCGACCTATGAATACTATCTTAATTGCTATTGTATGGGACAACCCCCTGCTTTAAGCACTGCAAACTTTGAATTGTATATGAAAAGAGCAAATGCTTTTCTTGAAGGAGTTATTTCAAAAGAGCAGCAGGGGTTTGAGGATGAAATCCGCAACGCTCTTTGCTGCATAGCCGAAAAGCTTTATGAAGAAAAAGAAAAAGGCAGGGTCAAAAGCGAATCCATTGATGGCTATTCCGTTACCTTTAAAGACAGCGAAAAACTGAGGAAAGAGTTGTTATCGGCGGCACTTTTTTATTT
>JAZNMD010000196.1:0-2264 GCA_045579385.1 Clostridia bacterium | reverse complement strand
TACACCGGATACAGACTCGGGAACAACATTGACCGTGCAGGTATCGACAAAGCCGCGCTCGCAATGCGTTGCGGTGACGGTTACAGTGCCCTCTTTGAGAGCCGTGATTCTGCCGGAATAATCGTCGATTTGAACTATGCTTGGGTCGCTGACGGTATAATCGCACGCCGTCCAGACCGCCTCGGCAGGATATGTTTTTGCCTCAAGGTCAACAACATCGCCGACACACACGTTCACCGTCTCTTCGGGAAATTCAATGTATTCGGCAGGTACTACGTCGGTGATTACGGTAAAATAATTAAATACCGTTGCTTCTCTAAAGGCTCTTAAGAATCCGCTATCAGGTGCACAGTGTATTGTTGTATACGATCCAAAAGCTTGATCCGGATAGCCTTGCCAAGCCATATCATCCGTTTCTTCGTCATAACCTAGCCAAAAAAACATATCTCTTATTATCTCATAGCTGTAATTAGATGGAAGATATAGCACTCCCTTAAATAGTTTGTTCAGCAGCCATTCTGGACTATGTCTTGACGGAAAATACTGATCTCCGCATGCAGCACCAATATACTCACTATCGTATTGATTTGAACATTGATATTGACATTCGGGGAAAACAGTATATTCATCACCATTTCCATACTTATGAGTATAGAAATAACCAAAAGCTTCACCTTTTATTTTTCTTAAGCTTTTCGGAAATACAAATTTGCAACCAGTCCAAACTTTTCGAAATGCACTATCTTCAATATATTTATAGCCTTCCGGAATAATGATTTCTGAAACATAATCCAAGCTCGGATCAATGCTATATGTTTTATTAGCGTTTTCAGGGACAAAATCGTTGCCATATTTAACATAATGGAACACTTCTACGCCCTCGCCGGAAATATCGGTTTCAGAACTATAGCCGATTTTTGTTACAGGATATCCGCCGAGAGTTTCCGGAAAAGTAAACGATATTTTTTGGGGTCCCCAATAATTAATTCGAACGTTAAGAATTGCCGCTTCTCCATCATCTACGATATAGATATACTTTACACCGTTAACTGTAGCATAGAGCAATTCATCTGAAAACATCTCCCAAATATCTGTGTCCTCTAAGTTACAACAAAAATAATCATAACCCTCTGCCGCATATGAAGAAACAACCGATGAAGCCAAGAGCAACACCATCACCATACACAACGATAATGCTTTCTTTACTTTTTTCATAACCGACACTCCTTTAATATGAATATCCTTGATTCTAATATATCAATAAAGAGATATGATGTCAACAAAAAGGATGCTATGCAAAACAACGTGCGACAGAGGATTGCAATAATTGCTGGCGACCGGTAATCGCCCCTACGGCTCGCCGTAAGAAACATCATATCGTAGAGGCGGCAATCTGTCGCCCGTATGTTTCGTTTTTGCAATCCTCAGTCACCTGCGGTGACAGCTCTGACTGAGCCGTCCCCTTTGTCACTTCGTGACATTTCCCCACACTGTGGGGAATCACCTTTCAAAAGGAGCTTTTGACAAAGCAATTTACAGCGATATAAAACCTATGTCATTCTGAGCGCAGCGAAGAATCTTGATTAAACTCACTCGCAAGAGAGCCTAAGATCCTTCACTTCGTTCAGGATGACAATGCGCTGTTTCTTTTGGCATGACAATGTAGGGGCAATTCACAAATCACCCCATTGCTCGCCACAACGAAAAAGGCGGCAATCTGCCGCCCGTATGTTTTATTGTATCTTTAGCAAAGACAATCATAACCACCAGTTGAACTGGTGGTTTGCACAGGCCCTATAAGGGCCGCCTACTGGCTCGCCGACTAAAAGTCGGCATTGAAGTTTGACACCGCATTACTATCTCAAGCAGCCGCTCTCGTGCGGCTGTTTGTTTTTTTGCTTAGTTATTCTTGTTACCCGTAAACGGGTCTATGTACTCTTTGAGTGATATTTGGTCGTTTGCAAAATCTTCTTGTAATTGATTTTGTATATACTTTTCTATCACTTTCTTATTTCGTCCGACTGTATCTACATAGTATCCTCTGCACCAGAAGTGTCGGTTTCCGTACTTGTATTTTAAATTTGCGTGTCGGTCGAAAATCATTAGTGTACTTTTTCCCTTGAGATATCCCATAAATTGTGCTACACTCAAATACGGTGGTATTGATACTAAAAGGTGTATATGATCTTTACACGCTTCTGCTTCGATTATTTCTACTCCTTTTTGTTCGCACAATTTCCTTATTATATCTCCGATATCTTTTT
>JAZNMD010000195.1:0-8026 GCA_045579385.1 Clostridia bacterium | reverse complement strand
GAACAATTCACGCATAGCTGTATTGATAGCGACACACACAAGGTCTGTGTTGAGAGCTTCCAGGATTGTTTTTCCGGGAAGAATTTCAGATGCCATAGCAGCTGAATGAGTCATACCTGAGCAACCAAGAGTTTCTACCAATGCTTCCTGGATTATTCCATCCTTAACATTGAGAGTAAGCTTGCAAGCGCCCTGCTGGGGTGCACACCAACCAACACCATGTGTAAGACCTGAAATATCAGTAACTTCTTTTGATTTTACCCATTTTCCTTCTTCCGGAATGGGTGCCGGACCGTGATTTGCGCCTTTTTTAACAACGCACATTCTTTCAACCTCTGAAGAATAAATCATTTTCTGCTCCTTTCCGACAGGCTTCGCCTTTTTTAAGACATTTTCCTGCATTAAACATATTTTTCTTATTGTACCATAAACTTACACACTTTTACAAGAGTGATTTTAGCTTTTTTTCGTATTTTTTTGATTTTTTGTTAAAAATATAACACTCAGCTGCGCTTCATATATACTTTTTATGCTACTTTTATCTTTTCTGCAAGTGTTTATACGCGCAAACAGGCTGCACTGAAAGCTTTTCAGTGCAGCCTGACTACGATTTTATTTTATGCCTTGCCTATTGAACCGAACAATTCCATTTTTTCTTTAACGGTTGCCTTGATTGCCTCAACCCCGGGAGCAAGAAGCTTTCTCGGGTCGAAGCCTTTGCCCTCTTTGTCTTTTCCCGCCTCCACATATTCTCTTGTTGCAGCGGCAAAAGCAAGCTGACACTCGGTATTTACATTTATCTTGCAGACACCCAGCGAAATGGCCTTCTTAATCATATCCTCAGGGATACCTGTTCCACCGTGAAGAACAAGCGGCATCGGGTCTGTAGCTTCGCTTATTTTCTCAAGGGCTTCAAAGTTAAGTCCCTGCCAGTTTGCAGGATACTTACCGTGAATGTTACCTATGCCTGCAGCCAAAAGGTCAATGCCAAGGTCGGCAATCATTTTACATTCTGCCGGGTCAGCAACTTCCCCTGCACCGACAACGCCATCCTCTTCGCCACCGATAGAGCCAACCTCTGCCTCTATTGAAATCCCCTTTGAATGAGCCATATTAACAAGCTCTGTTGTTTTTTTGATATTTTCTTCAATGTCATAGTGTGAGCCATCAAACATAATTGATGAAAACCCTGCATTCATTGCATTTATCGCACCGTCATATGTTCCGTGGTCAAGATGTACTGCAACAGGAACTGTAATATTAAGTCCCTCAAGCATCCCCTCAACCATATTTACAACAGTTTTGAATCCGCACATATATTTACCTGCACCCTCGGACACACCCAGGATAACAGGAGACTTACATTCCTCGGCAGTTAAAAGAATTGCCTTTGTCCATTCAAGATTGTTGATGTTAAACTGTCCTACTGCGTACTTTCCGTTTTTTGCTTTTTTAAGCATTTCAGTAACCGATACTAACACTTATATACCCTCCTACTTAATCTATTGTACTTATGCTATAATGATACCATATGTAACGCTTGTGTGTCAATACAAAATACCTTTTACTTGCATTTTTGTTAATTATATGATAGAATACTGTATCGTATTTAATGATAATTCAATAACACAACAGAAGGTGATTTTTTGAAACAAAAATTTAAGATGCTTTTCCAATTTGTGAGGTCTTACTATTTTGTTATATTTGCTCTGGCAGCACTGATTTTGCCTGAACTTCAACTAAAGAATCTTATACTGCCCAAAATCTTTACTGAAGGATTTATTATCCCAACAACCTTATGCTTTACAGGTTTATGGATACTGATTATACTTTTTGTTTGCCTTGTTATGTTGCCGAAGAATATTGGGCGAATACTTTATATTATAACAACAAGCGTATTTATTATTCTTTCTTTCTCTCAGTACATATATTTTGGAATATTTGATCAGTTTTTCTGGATAAAAAGCATTGTGCTTTTGGGCGAAGGCTCTGATTATCTGAGCTATGCCGCAAAATATATGGATACGAAACTTATTATCTGCACTACTATTTCCGTTATCTGTCTTGTTCTTGCTGCAATAAAATGGAAAAAACCCCGTGTTTCATCAAAATGGCTTTTCCTTTTGGTTCTTATCCCGATAGCAGGAATTACTTCACTTCATATCCTTATGCTGCCCAATACCCACGGGGAATCAAAGGATGACTGGGATTCCTGGAGAAAACCCCATGTCGTTTACCAAGAATTCAATGATGTAAACAAAAGCTTTGAGGTAAACGGACTTTATCAGTTTGTAATGCGTGATGTTTTCAACACACTTTTTGTTCCTTCAGATTACGGTAAAGAAGAATTTTCAGAGGTTGACGAATTTTTTGCTGAAAAACCTTTACAAAAATCCAACGAATATACAGGAATTTTTAAAGGGAAAAATGTCATAGTGGTAATGCTTGAAGGGGTTGACACCTGGATGATCGACCCAAAATACACTCCCACTATGACCTATATGATGAAAAACGGTATTAACTTTACAAATTATTACTCGCCCACTTTTGGCACAGGGCATACCTTCAATGCGGAATTCGCATTCAATACGGGTTACTTCTCGCCTATCAGTGCTGTCAGTGCAGTTAACTTCAGTTCAAACAGCTATCCATATTCATTTGCAAATATTTTCAAAAACGCAGGATACACCGTAAACTCATTCCATTATAATGATTCGGAGTTTTATAACCGCGGAATTATGCACAAGAGCTTTGGGTATGAAAAATATCATTCGTACACAGAATTTGGTATACCAAAGACAGTTTCTCAATCCGACAGCGTAATACTGAAAAATGACGCTGTATATAATAAAATGGTATCCGAGAAACCGTTTGCAGACTTTATAATTTCATACTCACCTCATGTTCCTTATACCTTTGATGACGCTAAAATGCTGGTAGCAAAAGCAAATCATCCTGACCTTATAGACCCGTCGATGAATACCGAAAAAAACAACTGTATGATACTTGCTGCTGATACCGATGACTTTTTCAAACAACTGCTTGCAAGACTTGAAGCTGACGGAATTTTGGATGACACCGTGATTTTAGCCTTTACCGACCATTATGCTTACGGTTTTTCTGACGCAAACCTGCTGGCAGAATACAAAAACCATGAAAATCTGTACCGAGTTCCTGCTTTTATATATGCAAAGGGAATTGATGCTATGCAGATTTCAAAACCTATGATGACGGTTGATCTGCTTCCAACCATACTGAATCTGTTTGGTTTAGAAAGCGGTACAAAGTATATAGGAAGCGACATCTTATCCCCTGAAAATGAAGGCTTTGTCTACTTTGGCAATACCTCATGGCTTGACAAGGAGGGGCTTTTTAACCCTTATGAAGATCAAGTAACAGAGGAAAATAAGGGCTATATCAACAAGCAAAATGAACGCGTGAGCAAAAGCCTGCGGGTAAATGACATCGTTATCCAGGGAGACTATTACAGCCACCGATAAGCCTGCATCATTTAGTCACAGCTTTGTTACACAAATTTAACTTGTAAATTTTTATCCCCTATGTTAGAATAAATTAAAGATAAAAAACTCTTATGGAGGTACTTTCTTATGGACGGAAATGCAAATTTCTCAAAAACTGTAAAATTTAGTGTAGAAAAAGAAAAGCCACTTTCCGCAAGGGAGGTTATCCTGGCTGTGCATAACGCTCTTAAGGAAAAGGGCTATAACCCAATCAGCCAGATTGTAGGCTATATTATGTCGGGCGACCCTTCATACATTACCGCACACAACGGGGCACGCACCCTCATACGCAAAATTGAAACTGACGAGCTTTTGGAAGAGCTTGTTAAATTCTATGTTTCCGAAAACTAAATCAAAATAAACTTCTTTTCGGAGAGCCGCAATAATTTCACTTTGCAGTTCCTTTTAACAGGAATTTCGCTTTTGTGATTTTGTTGCGGCTCTTTTCGACAACGTGCATAAAAATAAATTTTTTTAATTTAAGTATTGACATTTTTTTACAATGATGGTAATATTATATGTGTAAAAGACAAAAAACAACAGATAGGAGCTGTAAAATTATGAAATCGACAGGAATTGTAAGACAAGTTGATATGCTTGACAGAATTGTTTTACCAAAAGAACTGTGTCGTTCTCTTGGAATTGAGCCCAAGGATCCTATGGAAATTTTTATTGAGGATTGGCGTATTGTTCTTAAAAAGCACGAGATTTCGGGGATTTCAGCAAAGACAAAAGGCAGCCTCGGCATTATCCGCCGGGTTGATGCACTTGACAGAATTGTTCTTCCAAAGGAAATCTGCAAGACCATGGGGATTGAGCCTAAGGATTCTCTTGAAATTTTTGTCGATGGGCCAAAGATTATGCTCAGCAAATACCACCCCGCGTGTGTGTTTTGCAATGAAGCTCACGATGTGCTGACATACAAAAGAAAACTTGTTTGCGAAAAGTGTATCAGAGCGCTCGCAACATTGATTGAACTTTAAATCAGATATTTTTATTCTTAATTTCATCAAGATTACAAACAGAACTTCTACCTTGCTGTAACAGAAAAACAACAGACCCTCAAAAGTCTGTTGTTTTTGTTTTGTGTTTTGATATTTCAATGCACTTGCTGTCTTTTATATAATTTTCGGGCATAATTCCTTTATCGGGCAATCCTGACATTTTGGCTTTCTGGCATCACAATATTCTCTGCCATGGAAAACCAGCTGATGGCAAAACAAACTTTGCTCACTGGGCGGAATTATTTCAAGCAAGTCTTTTTCAACCTTGTAAGGGTCTTTGTTTGTTGTAAATCCCATCCTGCGGCTGAGTCTTCCCGCATGTGTATCAACAACAATACCGGGAACACCAAAAACATCTCCTAATACCAGGTTTGCGGTTTTTCTGCCCACCCCCGGCAGAGACAGAAGTTCATCCATCGTTTTGGGAACTTCTCCGTCAAAATCCTCAATCAGCTTTTTACAGCAGGCAATTATATTTTTTGTTTTGTTGCGATAAAAACCTGTAGAACGGATAATGGCAGAAAGTTCATCTTCTTTGGCATCAGCAAAATCCTCTGCAGTTTTGTAACGTTTAAAAAGAGCAGGGGTTACCATGTTTACCCTTGCATCGGTACATTGTGCCGCAAGCTGTGTGGCAATAAGCAGCTGTAAAGGGTCTTTATAATCAAGCGTACAATCCGCATCGCCATAGACTTTGCGGAAAATTTCTATTATCGACAAGGCTCTTTCACGCTTTTTTCTGATAGATTCCGACATTTTTGTATACCCCCTTGCCAAAAGCATTTTTTTTTGATATAATTGCTATATATGTGATTATACTACAATAAACTTTTTTTGTAAACTACTTTAAGGAGGAAAAACTATGTTTGAACTTGAAAACATATTAAAGACAGACCCCGAGATTGCGGATGCAATCAAAAAGGAAATCGGCAGACAAAGAAGCAAAATTGAGCTTATCGCATCCGAAAACTTTGTCAGCCCTGCTGTTATGGAAGCAATGGGAACACCACTTACAAATAAATATGCCGAGGGTTATCCCGGCAAGCGTTACTATGGCGGTTGCGAATACGTAGACGTTGTAGAGGACCTTGCCCGTGAACGTGCAAAGAAGCTTTTTGGTGCAGAATTTGCAAACGTTCAGCCACATTCCGGTGCACAGGCAAACTTCGCTGTGTTCTTTGCCATTATGGAGCCGGGCGACACATACCTTGGTATGAATCTTGCACACGGTGGACATCTTAGCCACGGTTCACCTGTCAATGTTTCAGGTAAATATTTTAACGTTGTTCCTTATGGCGTTGATGATGTAACTCACAGAATTGACTATGACGCACTCCGCGAGCTTGCACTCAAGCACAAACCAAAGATGATTCTTGCAGGTGCAAGTGCCTACGCAAGAGAAATTGACTTCAAGAAATTCAGAGAAATCGCAGATGAGGTTGGAGCTTATCTTATGGTGGATATGGCTCACATTGCAGGTCTTGTTGCGGCAGGTCTTCATCCAAGTCCTGTTCCTTATGCAGACTTTGTGACAACAACAACTCACAAAACACTTCGCGGGCCTCGTGGCGGTCTTATCCTTTGCAAAGAGAAATATGCTCAGCTTATAAACAAGGCTGTGTTCCCCGGAAATCAGGGCGGTCCTCTTATGCACATAATTGCAGCCAAAGCAGTTTGCTTTAAGGAAGCACTTTCTGATGAATTCAAGGCATATCAGATGCAGATTAAGAAAAACGCCGCAGCACTTTGCGACGAACTTTTGAAGCTTGGTATTGATATAGTATCAGGCGGTACAGATAACCACCTTATGCTTGTTGACCTTTCCAAAAAGGGTCTTACCGGCAAAGAGGTTGAACACAATCTTGACGAAATCGGTATCACTGCAAACAAAAACACAATTCCAAATGACCCACAAAGTCCTTTTGTCACAAGTGGTCTTCGTCTTGGTGCTCCTGCTGTTACTACCCGTGGATTCAAGGAAGACGATATGCGTGAAGTTGCACAAATCATCAATCTGGTAATTTGCGATTTTGAAGCAAACCGTGAAGAAGCTGCACGCCGTGTTGATGCACTTTGCAAAAAATACCCACTTTATGAGTAGCCCGCTTGCGGACAGACTCCGCCCCGAAACCTTGGAAAATGTTGTCGGTCAGGCTCACATAATAGGCAAAGGCAGGGTGCTGACAGAGATTGCTGCTTCAGGAACTGTCCCCAATATGATATTTTACGGGCCATCAGGAACAGGGAAAACAACTGTTGCAAATATTCTGGCAAAAATCAGCGGTAAAACACTTTGCAAGCTGAACGCAACCACAGCATCGGTTGCCGATGTGCGTGACGTTTGTTCCCGATGCGACACCTTTGAGGGTCAGAATGGAATTTTGCTGTATCTTGATGAGATCCAGAACTTCAACAAAAAACAGCAACAATCCCTGCTTGAATATACCGAAAACGGAAAAATTACCCTTATAGCCAGTACAACAGAAAATCCTTATTTTTATGTATATAATGCTATTCTCAGTCGCAGTACGGTTTTTGAATTCAAGGCTGTTGCAGCAGAAGAAATCAAAAAAGCACTTGTTCGCGGTATTGCACTTATCTGCGAAGATTTTTCGGGCAGTGTAACAGCCGACGATGATGCTTTACTTCATATTGCAGAAATGGCAAACGGAGATGTAAGAAAGGCTCTTAACTCACTTGAACTTGCGGTGATTTATGCAAAGCCTGACTCAAATGGCAATTTGCATATTGATTTAAATTCTGCTGAGCAGTGTACTCAAAAGAAATCGTTCCGCTATGACAAATCAGGGGACAGCCAGTATGATGTGATGAGCGCTCTTCAAAAATCCATAAGAGGCTCTGACCCTGATGCTGCTATTCACTACCTCGCACGGCTTATCGCCGCGGAGGATTTGCAAACAGCCTGCAGGCGACTTCTGGTAATTGCCGCAGAGGATATAGGGCTTGCTTACCCAATGGCAATTCCTATTGTTAAGGCGTGTGTTGACAGTGCACTTATGCTTGGACTTCCTGAAGCTCGTATTCCTTTGGCAGATGCCGCTATTTTGCTGGCAACTGCACCAAAATCCAACTCAGCATACAACGCTCTGGCAGAAGCTCTTTCGGATATTGAAACTATGGATACGGGCGAAATTCCACGTCAGCTTCAAAACAAGCATTATGACGGAGAGGGCAATGTTCAGAAAGGACAAAACTACCTATACCCGCACGCATATCCAAATCACTATGTCAAGCAACAATACCTGCCTGATAAAATAAAAGACCGCAGATATTATGAATATGGCGACAACAAAACCGAACAGGCTGCAAAAGAGTATTGGGATAAAATAAAGAGGAATCTTTAAAAATGTGCAAGTTATAAACAACCATAAAAATAAGTCCCCGCATGATACTGCTTAAAATATAATTTAAAAGGTACTATAAAAACAAATTTGTTTTTATAGTACCTTTTAAATTATATTTTAAGCAGTATCATGCGGG
>JAZNMD010000194.1:0-7713 GCA_045579385.1 Clostridia bacterium | reverse complement strand
TCCACCATGGAATGTATTATGCTTTCGCGATGCACAACCACATCAATTTTGTCAAAATCTGTGTCAAACAGCCATCTGGCTTCAATTACCTCAAGCCCCTTGTTCATAAGCGTGGCACTGTCAATTGTTATTTTTGCCCCCATTGACCAGTTGGGGTGTTTTAACGCCTGTTCCTTTTTTACGTTTTGAAGGTCTTCTTTTGTCTTGCCGAAAAACGGACCGCCCGAGGCGGTAAGAATGATGCGTTTGATTTCGTTATGAGAGCCGCTTTCAAGAGATTGAAAAATGGCGGAATGTTCGCTGTCTACTGGCAGAAGACGGACATTGTGCTTCTCAACAGCATCCATAAACAAGCCGCCTGCGGTAACAAGAGTTTCCTTGTTTGCAAGGGCGATATCCTTGCCTGCACGGATAGCTTCCATTGTGGGAACAAGCCCTGCAAAGCCCACAATTGCAGCAAGCACCATATCACATTCCTCAGCGGTTGCAGCCATGCAAAGACCTTCTTCGCCGCAAAGTACGGTTACGTGTGTGTCTTTAAGGCGGCATTTAAGGTCGGTATATTTTTTTTCGTCTGCAACAACCGCAATGCGTGGGGAGTATCTTCGTGCCTGCTCTTCAAGCAAGGCGGTGTTTGAGTTTCCGGTAATGGCGATGATATTTATATCTTTTGTTCCTTTAAGCTCTGTCGCAACCTCAAGTGCCTGAGTGCCGATAGAGCCAGTTGAGCCAAGTATTGAAACATTCATTCGTTTCACCTCAATTAAAATCCAAATAAGCTTACAAAGCAATAAACAAGCGGAGCAGTTGTTATAATGCTGTCAAGGCGATCCAAAATTCCACCGTGGCCGGGGAACAGACTTCCGTAATCTTTAACGCCGAATTTGCGTTTTATAATGGATGCGGTAAGATCCCCTATCTGCGAAACCACAGCAATAAGCACGCCCAGAACTGAAATTTCCGCATAGCTGATGCTTTGCATAAAGTATTTGTTTAAAATGAAGGCGTATAAAAGCATCAACAGCACGCAACCAACAGCGCCTCCGATTGAGCCTTCAATTGTTTTTTTAGGGCTGATGTCAGGGCAAAGCTTGTGCTTGCCGAAGAACACCCCTGTGAAATACGCAAAAGTATCGGTTGAAAAAGCGCCAATAAAAATTGCGTACAGAGGAAAGCGTGTTTCGTCCAGCATTGTTGTAAGTGTGAGTGTGGACAAAAGAAGAGGCACGTACAACACACCAAAAATGGCAACAGCAAAATCCTCAATAGAAGTTTTTTTGTGCGTTTTAAGAAGCACCAGAAAACTTGCCAGAATGAAAATAAAAAATAATGACATATAGCATTGGGCAGGTATATATACCGCAAACGTCACAATTATCCCTGCGACGAATCCTATGGCAGAGAGTGCGCGGTTGTTAATTACCCCGGTTGCCTTGTAAAGTTCGTAAAGGCCGACAGCGGACACAATGGAAACCGCTATTGCTATAACAAAATCAGGCGAGGCGAGCAAAATAATTAAAAGCGGCACAAGGACAAGAGCAGTAAGTATTCTTGTTTTCATAAAAATCTCCATTCCGCCGCCATACGCCGGCACAAATAGTAATTAAATTTCTCTTATCCGTATGGCAAGGGATGATAAGAGTTTTTATGCCCATGTGCGTTTCCCGGGCAAATGCGAAGAAAATTTCGCACGGGCAATCAAATCCGCCGGAGGCGTTAACGGAAAGGGCTGTTTCCGTTATTTACCTCCAAAAATTAATGGGAGGAGCAAGCCCCTCCCGGAAGTTCATTTTTAAAGCTTGCCAAACCGGCGATTTCTTGATTGATAAGAAATAATTGCCCGTTCCATATCCTTTTCGGTAAAATCCGGCCAGGTTATGTCGTCAAACCAGAATTCCGCATAGGCAGATTGCCATAAAAGAAAGTTGGAAAGACGAAGCTCGCCGCTGGGGCGGATTATAAGGTCAAGGTCTGGTGCATAGCTTGTGTATACACGCTCGGAGAAGTAGTCCTCGGTAATGTCAGACGGAGAAAGCTCGCCTTTTGCTACCTTTTCGGCAGCTTCTCTTGCAATTTTCAGGATTTCCTGCCTGCCTCCATAGTTCACAGCAACGTTAAAAAACAACCCCGTGTTATCTTTGGTGTAGTTTTCTGCATAATCAATTGCATCGTTGATTTTATCGGAAAGAGGAGAACGGTCTCCAATTATTTTAAACTGAACATTTGTTCCGCCGAACTGCTCCTCAACCTGAAGAAGATAGTTGAAGAACAAATCCATAAGGGAATCAACCTCGCTTTTGGGTCTGTTCCAGTTTTCTGTTGAAAAGGCATAAGCGGTAACGCTTTTTACACCAACCTTGTCGCAATATTTGACAATTTTTTTAAGAACCTCAGCGCCCATACGGTGACCGGCACTTCGGGGCAGGCCCCTGCGGGACGCCCAACGTCCGTTTCCGTCCATAATAATGCCTATATGCTGAGGCACGTTTGTCGGGTCAATTTGCTGGGTCTGCTGTTTCTTTTTAAAAAACACAGGCTATACCTCCAGGATTTCTTTTTCCTTAACACTGATGATTGAGTCAACCGATGCGATAAACTTATCGGTAAGCTTCTGAATTTTTGTTTCAAGATCTTTAAGGTCATCCTCGGTGATTTCGCCATCCTTTTTCTGCTTTTTAAAGCCTTCCAAAGCGTCACGACGAACATTGCGGACAGCAACCTTTGCTTCCTCACCTCGCTTTGAGATGCTTTTAACAAGTTCTTTTCTTCTTTCCTCGGTAAGAGGAGGGAAGTTAAGTCTTATCATTTTTCCGTCGTTGTTGGGAGTGATACCGATATCGGATTTTAAAATTGCCTTTTCAATATCGCCCAGAATGGACATATCCCATGGCTGAATGGTGATGCTTCTTGCCTCGGGAACTGCAATTGTACCCACCTGCTGAAGAGGTGTGGGTGTGCCATAATATTCAACGGTTACCTTGTCCAAAATAGCAGGGTTTGCACGTCCTGCACGGATTGTTGCCAGATCATTTTCAAGAGCCGCAATAGTTTTTTCCATTCTTGCTTCTGCGTTTTTCATAATAAATTCACCTTTCAAATAAAGTTTAATACGCTGTGCCTTATTGCACGATTGTTCCTATTTTTTCGCCCTGGATAGCACGCTTGATGTTTTCAGGGTCGTTAAGACCAAACACAAGTATCGGTATATTATTATCCATACAAAGTGAGGTAGCGGTGGAGTCCATAACGCCAAGGCCACGGTTTAAAACATCTATGTAGCCAAGCTTGTCGAACTTTACTGCACCCGGATTGGTGTGAGGGTCGCTGTCATACACAGCGTCAACCTTTTTTGCAAGTAAAATAATTTCTGCGTCAATTTCAGCCGCCCTGAGTGCTGCTGCTGTATCTGTTGAGAAAAAGGGGTTTCCTGTTCCGCAGGCAAAAATTACAACTCTGCCCTTTTCCAGATGACGCATAGCTTTGAGTCTTATATAAGGCTCTGCCATCTGACGCATTTCAATAGCAGTCTGGACACGTGCCTCGACGCCTTGCTGTTCAAGGGCGTCAAGTAGGGCAAGTGAGTTGATAACCGTTGCCAGCATTCCCATATGGTCAGCACGGGTGCGGTCCATTCCTTCTCCTGTTCTGCCTCTCCAGAAGTTTCCGCCGCCAACGACTATGGCAATTTCACAGCCAAGCTCGGAACATTCCTTGATTTTTGCGGCAATGGATGTAACTGTCTCGCTGTCCAGTCCAAAGCCTTTGCTTCCTGCAAGGGCTTCTCCGCTGATTTTAAGCATTACTCTTTTGTATTTTACTGACATTTCGCTATCCTCCGTTATATATAGGGTTTATTCAACAATCTCAATTATGGTAATTGGTGCTTCGATATCCTCAGGGGTTTCCTCATCGGTGCTGGTCACGGTGTCAGGCGAAAAGTCACCTGCTGTTTCGTCCGTGCCGCCTGCGGTTGAAGATGAGCTATCCTCGCCGCTTGGGTTTGACGTGGTTTCATCCGGGGTGGTTTCCACTGCTGAAGAGCTTGCACTGCCTGCTGTTGAGGTTGTGCTGCCTGAGGAAGATGGTGTCTCGGTTGTAACAACTTCGGGTTGTGTATATGTGCTTACACTTCCTGCACCTTTCTTTTCAAGAGCAGCGTTAAGATACTCTATCCTGTCATTCAGAGTTTGAACCTGAGACTTAAGCTCCTCATTTTCGCTGACGGTTTCAGAGTCTGATGAGGAGAAAAAGGTTATCGGATTCACTATAAGAGAAAAGGTAAGGATAAATGACAAAAAGAAGAGCATAATCGTACCAAACCCGATACCTATGTAGCAAAGAGCCTTTTTTGTTCTGGGCGAAATGCCGGACTTCTTTGTTCTTGGAAGAAGTTCTGTATTCTGATTCATAATTTATATTATCCTTTCGCTGAGACTTAAATCAATCTATCGAATTAAGTATAGCACAAAACTGCTGACTATTCAAGAGAATAATTATAAATCTGCAGAGCTTTTTTCAATCAGGCGTTTGTGCTTTAAGTTAAGCTCACTAAGGCGGTCAACAACCGACATTTTGTCTATGATGGTTTTTACTATATGGTCAAGCTCTTTCCCGTCTGAGTAGTTGGCTTCGGTAATGAAGTTTACCCTGTCATCCGCAAGGAGCTTTGCGGCTGTCTTCTTGTTGCGTCTTTTAAATACAGCGATTGACTGCCCGCCATTCAGCTTGACAAGCTTCATACAAGGCACGTCCGTCATTCCGTCGCCTATGTAAATCATGTTACGGAATGGAATTCGCCTTTCCTCCATCGGGATATAGGTGTTAAGCTTTTTGTCCTCCGAAAGCTCAAGCTCGCCCTTGTTGATGCGGAAGAGAAATTGTGTTTTGGTTGTGAAGTTTACCACGTTCTTTGGCCACACAGCAACTCCGTTTATGTCATACAAAAATTCGCACGCATAGGTCTTTTTGAAGTTTTTATATATGGATGAGCCTTCGATTATTTCCTGAAGTCCTGAGGAAATTATGTAATGCTCTATGATGACGCCCTTTTCCTCGCCATAGCGGTTCATCCGCTCAAACCATTCCTCAACACCCGGGAAGTATTCAAGCTTTTCTCCAAGCTTTACAAAGTCCTCTCGTCTTACAGGGATATTGTGGCTTGCCGCTTTTTTAAGCATCATATACATATAGCACAGCAAACCGTCCATACCGTTTGCACGGGAAAATGCACTTACCTCGCCCCAGAATTCATCCTCAGAAATCTTAAGGCTGGGGACAAAGCTGTAATTTTGCATATCATTGGTGCACAGAGTTTTGTCAAAGTCATACATTATTGCGATAATGGGTTTGTGGGTCACTTTTATCACACCTTTCGTAAAGTAAAAACGTCAAGAGACGATTAAAGATTGCCAAACAAAGACAGCTGGCTGGTTTCAGGAAGTCCGTCAAGACAACCGTTGTCGCCAAGCACTTCAATTACGGTTTTGGTAAGCTTTGCACGTGTTTTAAGGTCATCAATTGACATAAACTGTCCGTCAAGACGGGCATCGGCAATGTTTTGTGCCGCCGCATCGCCCACACCCTGAAAGGCGTTCAGGGGGAGGCGGATTTTACCATCAACCCTAAGAAATTTAAACGCGTCGGATTCGTAAAGGTCAGCGGGCAGAAACTCAAAGCCACGCTGATACATTTCGTGGCAAACCTCGCAGATGGTATAAACTGATTTCTCGGTAGCAGAGAGGTCGTTCTGACGCTGTTCCAGTTTTCTCATTTCGCTTACCAGAAGTTCGTCTCCCCTTGCCATTATAGCGGCATCAAAAAGGTCAGCACGAACAGTAAAGTAAGCAATGTAAAATTCAAGTGGATAGTGTACCCTGAAATATGCCACACGGAACGCCATCATTACATATGCCGCCGCATGGGCTTTTGGGAACATATATTTTATCTTCTTACAGGAGTCTATGTACCAGTCAGGGACATTGTTTTCACGCATCGGAATTTCAAATTCTTCGGGCATACCTTCCTTGGCAGCTCTGCCTTTACGGACAAACTCCATTATCTTGAAGGCTGTGCCTGGCTCCAAGCCCTTGTTTATAAGGTAGGTCATAATGTCATCACGAACACCTATAACCTCAGAAAGCGTTGCGATGCCGGCTTTGATAAGGTCCTGTGCATTACCCAGCCACACGTCTGTTCCGTGTGAGAGACCTGCTATCAACACCAGCTCGTAAAAGGTGGTTGGCAGAGTGTCAAGAAGCATCTGTCGTGTAAAGGATGTGCCGAACTCCGGCACACCAAAGGTGCCTACCTTGGAGTGTATCTGTTCCGGTGTTACGCCAAGGGCGTCTGTTTTTGAAAAGATACTCATTGTTTCAGGGTCGTCAAGCGGAATTTTGGTTGCATCAATTCCGGTAAGAGTCTCAAGCATACGGATTGTTGACGGGTCATCGTGACCCAATATATCCAGCTTCAAAAGGTTGTCGTGGATAGAATGGAAGTCAAAATGGGTGGTTATTATGCCGGAATCCTTCTTTTCTGCAGGGTGCTGAACAGGACAAAAATCGTGTATGTCCATGGTTTTGGGGCAGACGATAATTCCGCCGGGATGCTGCCCGGTGGTGTTTTTGATGTCCACAAGACCCTTTGACACCCTTTTAAGCTCTGCACGGGTTGGCACAATTCCTTTTGCTTCGTAATATTTTTTTCCGTAAAAGCCGATTGCGGTTTTGTCGGCGATGGTGCCGATTGTACCTGCTTTAAAAACAAAGGCATCTCCAAACAGCTCGCCTACGTATTTGTGAGCGGTTGCCTGATATTCGCCTGACAAGGTAAGGTCAATATCGGGGACTTTATCGCCCTTGAACCCAAGGAATGTTTCAAAGGGAATGTTAAAGCCGTCCTTTTTCATCTTTGTGCCGCATTTGGGGCAGTTTTTGTCAGGCATATCAATACCTATGTTATACTCGCCCTTTTCAAAAAATTCCGATTCTTTACAATTGGGGCAAATATAGTGTGGGCACAAAGCGTTAACTTCGGTTATACCTGCAAGATATGCCGCAAAAGAAGACCCGACAGACCCTCGTGAGCCAACCAGATATCCTGCTTCGTTGGACTTTTTAACCAGCTTGTGAGCAATCATATACATAACCGCATAGCCATATCCAACTATACAGTCAAGCTCACGGTCCATACGCTTTTGCACTATCTCAGGAAGTTTCTCGCCATAAACACGGTGTGCAAACTCGTGACACATATCCAAAAGGTCCTGCTCACAGTTTTCGATTGAGGGAGGATAGCTGCCGCTTCTGAGAGGCTCGATATCCTCAATCATATCTGCAATTAAATTCGAGTTAGTTACAACTACCTCATAAGCTTTTTCTTTTCCGAGGTAGGCAAATTCGTCAAGCATTTCGTCGGTTGTACGGAAGTAAAGCGGCGCCTGTGTATCGGCATCGTCGTAGCCCTGGGCACCTTGCAGAACTCTGCGGTAAAGCTCGTCCTCGGGGCCCATAAAATGCACATCGCAGGTTGCGACAACGGGTTTATTTAACTTCTCGCCAAGAGCAACTACTTTGCGATTAAGGTCCATAAGTGCTTCACGGTTTTGGACCTCGCCGCTTCTTATCATAAATTCATTGTTGCCGAGGGGTTGAATTTCAAGGTAGTCATAAAAGGCGGCAATTTTTTCAATATTTTCGTCTGACTCACCGTGCC
>JAZNMD010000193.1:0-5104 GCA_045579385.1 Clostridia bacterium | reverse complement strand
CTCAAGGAGAAGCCTTTGAATGGCTGCATCTAAGCCTTATGTGTCGCAATCCCCTAATAGAAGGCTGTTTAAAAACTGCGTTTTTAAACAGCCCCTTTTTTTATACTGTTGTGCTTCCAAAGCCGCCATCTCTTATACCGTCGGCATCGTCATCTTCGGTTATTCCGAACTCAACGAATATCCCCTGGGCGAAGGCTGTTCCTTTTTCTACAGCTACAGATTTACCTTCAAGGGAGTTGTTTGTGATTTTTATCATAATGTGCCCTTCATTTGAGGAGTTATAGTAGTCACTGTCGATTATCCCGACGGTGTTGTCAAGCTGAAGTCTGTATTTGAAGCCAAGCCCGCTTCTCGGATAGATACAAAGCACCCATCCGTCAGAAATTTTTGCACGTATTCCCGTGGGGATTTTTATGGTTTCTCCCGGCAAAAGAGTAAAATCCTCGACAGCATAAAAATCATATCCTGCTGAGCCTTTTGTTGCACGTTTGGGGAGCTTGATTTCATCATATAAAGAACTTGCGTTTTCCCTGCCCCAATCTTTACTGAACTGGGAGAGACTTACTTTTTCAAATTTTGCTATTTTTTTCATTTTGTACTCCTGTAAATTTTAAAAATTATTTTTCGGGGTTGATTTCTTTTTCCAATGAAAGCATAAAATCTGTAAAGCTTTGCGCTGAATTTCCCCGTCCCAAAGCGGTTGCCATTGTTTTTAAGCTTTCCATACGTTTGGGGTTTGAAAACATCTGATAAAGAGCTTCGTCCACGGGGAAGGTTTTGCTTATTTTAAAGGCAACACCGTTGTTCAGCAAAAATTCCACGTTTCTGTCTTCCTGACCGGGAATCGGGTTTGCGATTATCATAGGAAGTCCCTTTGCCAGAGCTTCACTTGTGGTCAGACCGCCCGGTTTTGTGATGATGCAATCTGATGCATCCATAAAAAGATCAACCTTGTCAGAAAAACCGTAATTGTAAATGGTGTGTTTTAGTGGTATTTTATCAATTTCGTGTTTAAGTTTGTTGTTGTTGCCACAAACTGAAATGATTTGAAAATCAAGGTCGGAGCGGTCGAGCTGTTTTATCATTTTGCCTATCTTTCCATAACCCATACTGCCGCCCATAACCAAAATAGTTGACTTATCTTCAATCTCAAGCAACTTTCTTGCTTCAGCTTTGTCAAGCTTTGTTGCAAATTTGGGAGCGATAGGGATGCCTATAGGAAGAATTCTTTCCTGTGGAATGCCTTTTTTAAGTGCCTGATTTGAAAGTTGCTCAGTTGCGGTAATGTAATAATCAAGCTCGGTTTCCTCCCAATATGGATGGATGGTAAAGTCAGTTACAATACCTACAAGCTTTATGGGATTTTTGATTTTTTTCTCTACGCTTTCGATAAGGATAGCCGCAAAAACGTGTGTGCAGATGATTATATCAGGGATATATTCATTTATAAATTTAGCAAGCTTTTCAGCCATAAAGCTACTTGCTATCTTCATAAGCTTGCGTTCCTTGTTTTCAAAGTCGTGCTTTTCTGCCATACGATAAGCTTTTCCGTAAATTTTCGGAAGACGTTTTGCGGACATAAGGTAGCCTTGCGAAACCAATTCCTTAAGACTCGGGCTTATATATTCCAGGGCATCCATTGACAAGACGTGAATTCCTTGTTCACTCAGTCGCATCTTCAGATTTTCGGCAACCTGATTGTGCCCCTGCCCTGTTGTCACGGTTAGAATAAGTACCCTCATATTATCCTCCTTAAAAATTGGTAAATCCTGCAATCAATAAAATTCGGTTACATTCTTATCAGTTCCCCGCAATCCAGAAAATAAAGATAACATTCGTCGACGGGATGCTCTAAAATTTCACAAAGTGCTTTTTTGTAGTATTTCATCTGGGTTTTGTATTTTTCAGAAAGCGTTTTTGCCTGGGCTTTGTTTTTTGCTTTGTCGGTTTTGAAGTCAAGCAGGACGACTGTTCCGTCGGTTTCGGTAAAAAAGCAGTCCATTGTACCCTGAAGCAGAATTTCGCCACGGTATGTATCTCCGAAAATTTCACTTGAGTCAGCCTTTGTGTAGAAGCTGAACTCCTTTTCAAGACGCTTTGCGTTTTTCATACGCTGACCTAATGGACCATTTAAAAGATTGAAAATTTTTTCAGGTTCTGAGACTTTTGCTTGACTTGGCGTTATAATTTTATCATCTGTGAGTTTCTTGATACAAGCTTTAACGTCATCAAGCGAGTTTATATCTTTGGGGTTTAATTTTTGTATTATGAAATGAATTATTGTACCTTTTTCTGCCCCTGTAATTTTTTCAAGAGGCGTTACACCTGATGGCTTAAGCTCAGCAAGTAAGGGCGTCTGTGGCTCGTCTTCATCTGAAATTCTTTTCGCTTCACTTACTGATATTTTGACGGGGATTTCGGTAAGATGCTTATTTGGGTAAGTATAGTCAAGCTTTTCCCTGACGGTGCTTAAAATTGGATTTAAATGAGCATCTTCAAAAGGAACCGTGCTTGTCACTTGCAATGCAGAAACTTGGATTTCTTCGGGGCTTGCGTAAACCACGGTTTTGATTTTTGAATCACAGGGAATTGGCTTTATTTGCCCGTCAAGTCCGAAAAATTCCCTCAGACTGCTTGCGTCGGGATGGCAAAAAAGTGCTGCCATAATCCAGTCACGGAAGCATTTTTTTCGCTGAATAAAGGCTGACATAACCGAACCGTTGTCGTTATATAAAGGCAAATCTATACCTGATTTTGTTTGTTTGAATGAGGCGGTTACAATCAGCTTTTCACGTGCACGGGTAAGTGCAACATAGAGAAGACGCATTTCCTCGGACACAAGCTCTTTGCCTGCACAAAGTGCAACAATGTCACGCGGGAACGACGGATATCTTACTCTCAGTCGTGTGTCAACAAAGTCGGCTCCGATACCTGCATCGGTATTCCATATAATATTTTTATTAATATCGGTCATATTGAATGTGTGTGCGGTATCCGCAAGGATGACCACGGGGAATTCAAGACCCTTTGATTTGTGAATTGTCATAATTCTGACAACATTGTCACTGTCAGACAGCGTTTTTGCAGGTGTCAGGTCGTCTCCCCGGCTTTTTATTGCGTCGATATAATTCATAAAGCTGAAAAGTCCGCTGAGACCGGTATGCTCAAATTCTGCGGCACGTTCAAAAAACAGACGTAAGTTTGCCTGACGTTCGGCACCGTGGCTGCCTGAGCCTGCATAGGCGTAATAGCCATACTCATAGTAAATACTCCAGATAAGCTTTTCGGTGCTTTGATATTGTGAGCGGAGTCTGAAATCATCAAGTGCAGATAAAAACTGCTGAGCTTTTTCGTTTCCCGTATCAGCTGAATGCACTACCGCATCAAAGAAGCAGCCTTCCTTACAGTCTGAACGTATTTCGGCGAGTTCATTCGGCGAAAAACCCCATATAGGAGAACGCATAACCGCAATAAGAGGTATGTCCTGCCTTGGATTGTCGGCAATCTGGAGAAAGCTGAGGACGGTTTGCACCTCAGTTGAGCCAAGATAGCTTCTGCCTACCTCGGTATAAAGAGGGATATTGTATTTTTCAAAAATTTCTTCAAAAATCGGTGCGGCGGCTTTGGTATTACGCATAAGCACAACGATATCGCTGTACCGGATAGGACGCATTTCTCCCGTCTGCTTGTCGTATACTTCGCTGCCTGAATCTATCATTTCGCGTATACGCTTTGCGGCAATTGTTGCTTCCAGTTCCCGTCCTGAAAGCGGAGATGAAGCATCGGATGACGGGGCGTTGCTGCATACGAAATGAAATTCGGGAATGAAGCTGAGAGGGGCGTTTCCGTCGGGATATTCAGCTCCTTGGATAAGATATTCGTCCCTGGTATAATCAACATCGCCAACGCTTTTATTCATAATATTGCTAAAAATAAAGTTTACGCTGTCGACAACATCAGTCCGGCTGCGGAAGTTTTTGAAAAGCTTTATAAGATGGCCACCGCCTGCCTCTTTTGCATATCTTGAGTATTTGTCAGAAAACAGCCTTGGTACAGCGTTACGGAAGGCGTATATGCTTTGCTTAAGGTCGCCAACCATAAAAACATTTTTGTTGTTCCGTGAAATACTGCTGAATATGGTATCCTGAATGTTGCTGGTGTCCTGATACTCATCAACAAGAATTTCGTGATACTTTTCTTTTATTTCCGTCAAAATAGGGGATGGTGTACCGTCTTTATTTATAAGCAGCTTAAGAGCCTCGTGCTCCAGATCCGAAAAGTCGAGATACCCTTTGCTTCGTTTTTCTTTTGTGTGTGCTCTGTCTAAGATAAGGACTATATTTTTGAGCGTTCTCAGCACGGGATAGGTTTTTGATATCCTTTCAACAGCCTCGTTCTCGGGAATTTTGTAAAGCTCCCACAAATCTGAAACGATGTCTTTTGCCAGCTGTCGCAGGGCTTTTATTTTTTCCTGAGACAGTTTTATATCATCCTCGGCGTTTCTGGGGCCTGAGGGAAGTCTTTCAAATGAGAATGACGAAAGAGAATCACGGGCGGCAGAAAAGCTGTTTTTCGAAACTCGGGAGAGCGTAAGCTCTAATTGTGCTGATTCCACAGTAAAAAAAGCTTTGTAGGGATGGTTGTCATCAAGGCGGGAATCAATTTCAGCTTTTATATCATTATATATATTTTTTATATCGTCAATATATTTATCTGCCCAATGACTTAAGATTTGCTGCCAGAGCGAACTGTCGAGCGTTCCGCTTTCCATAACCTTTTTGTATTCCCTGACTGCATCGTTCAGCCATTTTGCAGGGTTTGCCATGCTTTTGCTAAAGACAAGCAGGCGGAGTACAAGCTCACGCAGCTGGGAATCATTTTTTATTCCGCCATAACCCATTACCAGAGCGGAAATGGAGGGATCGGCGTCTATTTTTCCGTAAAAACGTTCAAGTACCCGATTTAACACTTCGTCAAGCATCATATTGTTTTCAGTTTCGGAGACAAGAGCAAAATTAACGGGTAAATCTGTCAGGTGGATATTGTTTTTTAAAAGACGCAGACAAAATGAATGTACGGTGGATATACCTGATGAGTACATCAA
>JAZNMD010000192.1:0-2183 GCA_045579385.1 Clostridia bacterium | reverse complement strand
TAGTCATACTGTCACAGGTTGCCCATTGTTCCGGTGTAAGACGGATACTGTTCGCCGGCTTTTTATCATTATTTGTGTTTGTCATAATTTCCTCCAATTTCATGGTTCTATATCCCAAATTCTCAAAAACGCCCGTAAATACGACATATTCGCCGTGCGAAGATGCGGTTTCGGTAAATTTGTCCACTCGCGATACAAGATGAGATACAAAATGCCTGCAATAGACCTGCATACGTAACTTCTCAAAAAGGGCGCAAATCTGCCGAAATATCCCCGCACGGCGTTGCCGGGCGGTGTAAATCGCCGGGGATAGCTATCCGAAAGCTATCCCGTGAGACACGGCTTTATCCTGCTATAATATAAATCGCAGGTATTTTGCCATAAATTTTGCATAATAGGTGAATATCTATGCAGAAAGCACTGACCTTCCATTCTCAGTGAAAACATCATTTTTAGCAAGCAGCTTGATCGGCTTTATGCTATTTCAGATATCTCTTCCAAACTACTTTTGGATGTGATATAATAACCCTAACGGACAGGGGCTACTCTTCTATTATCCCTGTGACTTTCTGTTCACTTGAAGCAGTTTGAGGCCTCTGCCTTATGGGGTTTCATTTATTGGCCGGATGTCGAAGCTACACGCTTTCTTCTAATTTCCCAGCAGGTTGTGATCCATAAGGATGTGGGGATACTGTCCGAATCTTTGAAAGGAAGGAATACCTTAATGTTCATTGTTGGTGTAGATATTGCCAAGCGAAGTCATGAAGCAATTATCATTGACCGTGAAGGCAACATCATCAAAAAAGCATTCAACTTCAAAAACGATGCTATTGGATTTTCAAAGTTAAAAGCAACTTTACAATCCGTAAGCAAAGATCCTTCGGATTTCATCATCGGAATGGAATCCACCAGCCACTATTGGCTTGCACTTTATTCCGCACTGAAGCGTGAAGGTTATCCTGTTCACGTTCTTAATCCCATCCAATCTAACGCTTTGCGAGGAATGTATATCCGCCAAGTAAAGAGCGATGAGCATGACTCGTTCATAATAGCCGAAGTAATTCGTTTCGGCAGATATACCGAAGGTGGTATGCCTCCCTCAGTCGTTTATGAGTTAAGAGAGCTTTGCCGTGCTCGCACTTTCATTGTGGATATGACTGCCGACTTGAAGCACAAGGTAATAGCCTTGTTAGATCAAGCATTTCCCGAGTATGAGACCCTTTTTACAGACGTATTCGGGATTACATCTTCAGAGCTTTTACGTACTGCATCCACCCCTGATGAGATACTTAACATCGACACAGAAAAGCTTACTCAACTCATAGAGATACCAAGCCGTAAGCGTTTTGGAACAGCAAAGGCGGAAGAGATAAAAGCTCTTGCCCAAAACTCATTTGGTATTATTCTTGAACACAATACTATGGGAATTTTAATTAAGCAACACATGGAACATATTCGCTTCTCTGAACAACAGGTTGCCGAGATTGATTCCAAGATTGCTGAATTGTTTTCTCAGTTTGACACATACATAACCACCATTCCCGGCATTGGTCCGACGTTAGGTGCTACCATATTCAGCGAGATCGGAGATATCTCCAGATTTGACTCTGCCGCCAAGCTTGCCGCATTTGCGGGGATTGATCCTACAGTAACTCAATCCGGTGAATTTGTTGGAACACATAACCATATGTCCAAACGCGGCTCTCCATATTTGCGCAGAGCCATTTGGCAAGCTTCTACAGCTGCCGCTACTTTTGATCCTCATATGAAAGCATTTTTCCAAAAGAAACGTGCGGAAGGCAAGCCCTATATGAATGCCATCGGGCACGTCACAAGAAAAATGACTAACATTGTTTTCGCTGTTCTTCGTGATAACAAGCCTTATTACAATCCTGATGAACAGTAATTTGGAAGTCTGAACTTCATAATTTTTCTTAAGCCCTTAATTGCTTCTTCAGCAAATTTTGAAGCAGCTGTCAAGGGCGGGCGAAGCACGCTCGTTTTACCCTTGACTGGTGTTTCAAAATTTGTATATTATTCATTGGGCTTAAGAAAAATTTTTCAAAAACCTATTGACAATTTTATAGCCGGCTGCTTAACAATCGAAAACCGTCCATCTGAACACTTTCCGCATCCATTGTCTTTGCATCTTGGGTTTATCGGCTTATTGGTATCCTTTGGGG
>JAZNMD010000191.1:0-2921 GCA_045579385.1 Clostridia bacterium | reverse complement strand
CTTTCCATTAAATTGTTTGTGCTATACTTCAATATTTCAAATCACACTGCTTTTTTCTAAATTCTAATTTATTATCTGTTCATCGGCAAACCTCTTTTGAACCACGCAGGCTCACGCGTGGTTTTCGTTATACAATAAAATCGACAAGGCTCTGTCGAACCTTGTCGATTTTTGGTGATCCATCCGCGATTCGAACGCGGGACACCTTGATTAAAAGTCAAGTGCTCTGCCATCTGAGCTAATGGACCATATTTAATTTGGCTGGGCTGGCAGGACTCGAACCTACGAAATGCCAGAGTCAAAGTCTGGTGCCTTACCGACTTGGCTACAGCCCAGTATAAAGCCTGACAACCTTGCCTGATGATAAACCTTAATTTATCTTTTGAAGAGTTGTTTTATAATCATAACCGCGGAAACGTCAACATGAAGTTTTAAGCGGAATATATTCCGCTACTCTCAAGCAAGATGCTTGAAAGCCACGTATGATTGCAATAATGTCGGTTTATGAAAATAAAGTTTTCATAATGGTTTGCGATATTTCGCAAACTGAAACGCTAATGCGGTTTGCCGACCATTTTTATAAGTGGGGTGGGTAGTTGGATTCGAACCCACGCAATCAGCTTGGAAGGCTGAGATTCTACCATTGAACTACACCCGCATATATAAGCATCATTGGTCACACCGACCGACTTGAACTATTATAACAGTAACTGTCACGTTTGTCAAGGGTTTTTTTAACTTTTTTTTAATAAATACCGCAGCAATTAAACCTGTGCAGAAAGATTTTATATTTTGAAGATTCCTGTAACAACCCGCTGAACTCCTGCAATGTCATTTATTATATCTACATCAGAAAAATGCGCTTTCATCATAGAAAAAACACTGTTTGCCTGGTTTATCCCTACCTCAAAAGCAAGCATACCGTTTGGGGCTAATTTTGCATTCTGAACCATATATCTGTAAAAATCCAGTCCGTCTTCCCCTCCGTCCAGAGCGTTAAGCGGTTCAAAATCTTTTACTTTTTTTTCTAAATCCGTTATATCCCTGCTTGGTATATAAGGTGGATTTGATACTATAACATCAGGAAGAGCACCAAACTCAGGAAACCCTTTAAAAATATCGTGTTCAATAAATTTCACTCTGTCTGAAACGCCATTGGCTAAAGCATTCCTTTTTGCTACCTCAATCGCATCAGGCGAGATATCAACCGACAACACATTTGCACAAGGCAAAAAATGTGCAAGGCTCACTGAAATGCAGCCTGTTCCACTCCCTACCTCAAGTATATTCAATGTCTTTTTTCCTTCGCAATGCTTTAAAACAGCCTCAACCAAGGTCTCGGTATCGCTCCTTGGGATAAGAGTCGCGGGTGTTACCTCAAAATCAAGTGACATAAATTCCGCCTTTCCCACAACGTACTGAACAGGCTCGCCCTCTTCCACACGTGCAATTGCCTGCAGAAAAAGCTTTTCTGTTTCTTCGTCAAAAAACTTATCTCCAAGCAAAATGTCGTTTTTTGAAAATCCCATTCCCTTGAGTACATAATCCGCATCAGCCAAAGGAGAATCATTGTTTACCTTTTTCAGCCTTTCAACTGCAATTTTCCTGATTTCTTTAAGTTTTACCATTTGTCCTCGCTTTTATCCTCCGGTATAACAGCTGTCAGTGAAGCTATTGCGACCTCAATCTGACTGTCGTCAGGTTCGTTTGTAGTGATATACTGAAGCCACTTTCCGGGAGCACTGATAGCTGCAGTAAACCAATTGTCGTGTCTTCCTGCAAACTTTATTATTTCATAGGAAATACCCGCAACAACAGGCAAAAGCGCCAATCTGAGCAAAAGTCTTATAATTGCATTGTTCCACGAAATAAACGAAAATACAATTATACTTATAACCATAACAACAAGCAAAAAGCTGGTGCCGCATCTGGGATGGAGTCTTGACTGTTCTCTTACATTTTTAACAGTCAGTTCAAGTCCTTTTTCGTAACAATGAATAGTCTTATGTTCTGCCCCGTGATACATAAACACACGTTTTATGTCATTCATTTTCGACACAAGAGCAAGGTACATTAAAAATATAGCTATCCTTACAACACCCTCTGCCAATGTCAGAATTATGTGGTTTTCAAGTATCCCTTTCAAAAGCCCTACCACAACCGTAGGCAAAAGGATAAAGAGACCAATGCTCATAAACAGTGATAAAATTACAGATATATAGATAACTGCATTAAGCGCTTTTTCAGAGCCAAGCTTTTCTTCTAACCATTTTTCAACCTTGCCCTGTTCCTGCTTTTGTTCTTCTTCGTCCTCAACATCAAAAAATTTAGCAGAAAACATAAGCGAAGAAACCCCAAGAATCATTGAATCAAAAAATCCTATACATCCACGGATAATAGGGAGTTTTAAAAACTTGTTTTTGCGTATATTACCGCAAGACTTGATATCGCAAACAATCTCTCCATCAGGCTTTCTCACGCTGGTAGCAATTTTTTCGGGGCCTTTCATCATTACGCCCTCAATTACAGCTTGTCCCCCGATTGAAGTTCTGTGTATGTTGTCTTTTTTATTACAACCCATAAAAATCAAGTCTCCTTTCCGTAAAAGTCATTTATCAATTATTATATTACCACAAAGATTACAAAACGTCAAATAAAGCTTTAGTATTTTAACAATAAATATCCCCCCGTATAACGGGGGATATTTCATTTTCGGGCATAGCCCTAATACTACTGGCTGCGCACAAGTGCGCTTTTTTATTGGCCTGCCAGCCATGCAACTGTTACCTGCTACCCATAAACGGGTTGTTTCTTCGCAGGCTTCCCCTTGAGGGCGCTGATTGCCGGTGGCAATCGTTTAGCGCTGCCCGAGGCGAGAGCCGAGACAGCTGTCGAGCAAGGCGAGACTGATGAGGTGTTTA
>JAZNMD010000190.1:0-2683 GCA_045579385.1 Clostridia bacterium | reverse complement strand
AGTAAAGCGATTGAAAAAGACAGCTTTTAAGACAGCTTGCTCAATGGTTGTTGGACTTTTTTGTATATATATTACGGGTAGCTTGTGGTTTGCAGGGATGTATCTACCTGCAGATGGCAAGGACAATCTGTGGGTAGCGTTCAGCACCACGGTTTTGCCATTTATAATACCGGATATATTAAAAATCGCCCTTGCTACTTTTGTAGCAGGACGATTGAAACGCTTTGTAAAATGATTTATGGGTTAAGCTGAAGAGATTCGACCCCTTTCGGCTTAAAAAAGCGAAGTGCATTTTCGGTTGTGATTTTTACCACTTCGTTATAGGGAAGACCTTTAACCTCAGCAATTTTTTCTGCAATATGACAAACAAGACTGCTGTCGTTTCGTGTGCCTCTATGTGGCTCGGGAGCCATATAGGGGCAATCTGTTTCTATAAAGATGCGATCCATTGGGATTATCTTAAGTGCATCAATTGCCCGTTTTGCGTTTTTAAAGGTCACAACTCCCGTAAACGAAATATTAAGGCCCATATCAAGGAATTGCTTTGCTGTTTCACTGCTGCCGGAAAAACAATGTATAACCCCGTTTGTGATGTTCTTTTCTTTAAGAATTTGCATACACTCGCCTTTAGAATCACGGTCATGGATTACCACGGGCATATCAAGCTCCAGTGCCAGGTCAAGCTGAGCACGGAGCCATTTTTTTTGTAAATCCTGGTCGGTATCGTCGTAGTGATAGTCAAGCCCAATTTCGCCAATCGCAACAACCTTAGGATGTGATGCCATTTTGCGCATTGTGTCGATATCGCTATCTGTCATATCCGAAACTTCGCTTGGATGCACGCCTACAACTGCATGAATAAAATCATATTTCTCTGCAAGTTCAATGCTTTTTTGTGAAGCCTCGATGCTTGAACCAATGTTATTGACAAGCCCAACATTTGAGGCTTTGATTTTCTGAATAACAGCGTCACGGTCTGCGTCAAACATTCTGTCATCAAGATGTGCGTGTGTGTCGTATAAAAACTGCATTTTTTACCCCCTTCTGTTTTTCAAAAAAGCTTCAATGTGACTTAAAGCCTCGGTTATGTTTTCAAGCGAATAAGCGTATGAACATCTTATATGCCCTTCGCCGGAAGAACCAGATGCGTTGTCTGGAACAACCGCGACCTTTTGAGAATATAAAAGCTGTTCGCAGAAGTCTTCGGATGTAAGACTCGTTGATTTTATGCAAGGGAAGGCATAAAAACCATCTCCTGTATGCAAATATATTTTGAATAAGTATATCATTTATGGCTTTTCAAGTCAATAAATTGTTAAAAGATTGTGCTTTTGAGGCAAATCGGATTTTGGATTTAGCTGTTGACTTTACACCTCAAATGATATATAATTAGTGTGAGAATATGGGTAATGGTATTCTAGTCGGTTGCTTCATTTCCCAGGGCGGGCCTAAAAATTCGCCGAAGGGCACATCGATGAAGTTCCTTGTGCGTGCTTGTGACGCCCAGTCATGGGCATGTGCTGGGAGTTAAGGTTTAGGGGCGATCCGCAATGGCATGCGGGCGTTGACCCCTTTTCCGTGGAGGCCTATGACCGTGTAAGAACGGGAACTTCCTCTCTTATACGTATTAGGTTAAAACCTGTTTTGCGGTACCGATTTTAGGTGCTGTGGGCAGCGTAGCCTGCCTTGAGTGAATATGGCGGATAATTGCTCAGACCGTGTACTTTGCGGCCACAAAGCCTCGGTTATTGCCTTTTGAAACCATACTTGCAAAAGAGGCTAAGAAGTGCTTGCAACTGTCGGGGAAAACCCCTAGACCATTCCGAAGTTTTGCTCGGTGCATATACAGGATTGCAGTGTGTACTCAGTGGCAATCAGGTAATGCGATGAGGATTTTCCTCTGTACGGTAACGACGCATAAAGAATTTTAAAAGGGAACTTCCGTTTCGGCGACGATTCGGTAATTCTTTGGGAAATCCAACCTGACCTAAGACACAAGATTTACTGTATATGCTACCCTTTATATTTTCATTTAAAATTAAAATTCGGAGATGATTTGCTAATTGAAAGAAGAAGTTCCTCGAAAACAGAAGGTTAAGCTAAGACCAAATCAGGCAAAGAATTCAAACAGATGGTGGGTAATTAAAACGATTATTATCACGCTCACAATGTCGCTTGTTTTCAATATGCTGTCAAGCGGTGTTATGAAGCTTGTAAATATCTGGGCGGCTGTGTTGATTTTGTTCTTTATCGTACTGATGGGGGTTATATTTGATATTATAGGCGTTGCAGTAACTACAGCTTCTGAAGCTCCATTTCATTCCATGGCTACAAGACGTGTAAAAGGTGCTGATCGGGCAATAAAACTTATAAAGGAAAAGGACAAGGTTTCAAACTTCTGTAATGACGTTATAGGGGATATTTGCGGCATTATAAGCGGCTCTGCTTCGGCGGCAGTTGTTACATATATTGTAAGCGCAGCCCCAATTTTAAACGGATTTCTCCTTGGCGTTGTGGTTACTGCCGTGGTGGCGGCTTTAACCGTAGGTGGAAAAGCTGTGGGCAAAAGCATTGCTATAAGATACAGCAATTCCATCGTCTATATGTCTGCAAAAGCAATCAACTTCATTACATTCAGGAAAAAATAATGATGGTGTCTTTATGAACAATTATTTAAATCGGA
>JAZNMD010000189.1:0-3406 GCA_045579385.1 Clostridia bacterium | reverse complement strand
CGAGCTTATAGCCTCGTTGCGGATAATCTTTCTTATCGTCGCAAAACGCTGGGCTTTCTGGTTCATACTCATAATCTAATTTGGGCTGTTTAACATATTTATGCGAAAATAACGCATATTTTTTGCTTTTGCAAATAATTGTCCGTAAAAATTTCACTCCAATATACAAATTATTGACTTTTTAGTCAATACAAGCCGCTATTGCGAAATTTAATTGTTTTGCTGATATTTGTGCTGAAAAACATTTGGCAACGGCCCTGACATTTTAGGTGTTTGCATTTTCCATTTCAGTTTGCTAACTTTGTAGCAACATATTAATTTTTACGCGGAAAGTGTAAGTTTATTCTCGTTAGACGAACGTAGGAAATTCGACCAAACAGAGAGAGTAAGCGGACATCATCTTGCGTCGTACCTATTATGGTATGGCGTGGGGCTGTTGCTTATTTTATCTGTAAGGTTATCCTACGACCTGTCTAACTAAAATAAGTTTTCAGCACCACGCTTTCTTGTTTTTTATAATCCACTATTGAGGTGCGGATAGTAATTTGTTGGAATGCTTATTGTCTAATTTAATACAAATTACTATGAAGAAACTATTCTATTTTATCATCGCTGCAGTGTTTGCCGCAGGATGTAGCGAGGCTTATGATGACTCCGCTTTGACGGGTCGTGTTGATAACCTCGAAGATCGAGTGTCTAAGCTCGAAATTCTTTGTTCGCAGATGAATACCAATATTTCATCGTTGCAAACGCTTGTGAATGCCCTGAGTCAGAATGACTACATCACAAATGTAGCCCCTATCAGCAGAAATGGCGAGGAGGTTGGCTATACAATCACTTTCAAGAGTGGCAAGACTATCACAATCTATCACGGCGAGGATGGCAAGGATGGCGAGGATGGTGCAGACGGTAAAGACGGCATCAATGGCGAGAACGGAGCCGACGGAAAAGACGGTAAGGATGGCTTGACTCCGATTATCGGCGTGAAGTTGTTCAATGGTGTATATTATTGGACACTTAACGGCGAGTGGCTGTTAGATGATGACGGTAACAAGATTAAGGCCGTAGGAACTGACGGAAAGGACGGCCAAAACGGAGCTGACGGCGAGGACGGAAAAGACGGCCAGAACGGTGCAGATGGTAAGGACGGTATCACTCCGCAGTTGAAGATTGAGGAGGGCTATTGGTATATCTCTTACGACAACGGCACATCGTGGAAGCAGCTCGGAAAGGCCACAGGCGAGAACGGCAAAGATGGTCAAAATGGTATAGACGGAAAGAATGGTGATTCGTTCTTCAAAAATATAAGACAAGATGATAACAACTTATATCTGACGCTTGCTGATGGTACAGAACTGACTTTACCACTTGTGTCGAGCTATCTGTTTAACCGCTTACAGTCGGTGTCTTTTGTGCCGTATTTCAATGATGGTGCAGCTCCGGTTTACATACCTGCATCAGGCGTGATTACGGCAAGCTATGTTGAAATGAGTTTTGAAATTTCTCCAAAGGATACTACTGAAGAAATTGTAGATTCTTGGAATGATATCCTTTCTATACAAGCCGTTAATACTGTAACTCGTGCAACTAAGTTTATTGATCTCCCTGTTACGCAGTGTGTTGGAGATGTGAATAATGGTGTGATTACAGTGCGTGCTAGCGGAGAGAATCTTGGCGAGGATTTCTTTGAGGGTACTACAACGTTTAGTGCACGACTCGGTATATCGGACGGAAATACCGATATCAAATCAGAGTACGTTCCACTTATAGCAACAGAACTCGCACAACCTAACAATGAGATTTGGTATACGGCGACAGAGCATATTGGGTATTTTATGTATGAAGAATCTCTCTTCGGCTCCAAGATAGTGTCGCATACGTTCGACGAAGAGACAGGTGCCGGAGTAATTACATTTGAGCAAGATTTGATCTCGCTTAATTCTGCTATTCGCGGACGAGATGCACTTTTAACACTGTCGCTTCCTAATAGTGTAACTGAATTAGGCGAATTGGCTATAGGTGAGAATAGAAATATGACAGCAGTTAAGCTTGGTAAGGGTCTTAAAGTAATTGGTGAGCAGGCGTTTTTTAGTTGTGAAAGCCTGCTTGATGTTAAAATTCCTGATGGCGTAACGACGATTGGAAATTCTGCATTTCATAGTTGTTTTGCATTGGAGAGTGTTTCAATTCCGAAAAGCGTTACAACGATAGGTAAAAATGCTTTTAATTGGTGTCAATCTCTCAAATCGCTTACTATACCGTCGGGTGTTAAGAGACTTGAAGAGTCTGTGGCTATGAATTGTGAAAGTTTGACAGAGCTTGTACTCTCGGAGGGCTTGAACTATATTGGCGTGTTGGCATTTGCAGGCTGCAATCTCAATACTGTTACAATCCCTTCAACTGTTGCAGAAATGGGAAATATGTGTTTTTATGGTAACGAGAATCTTGCAACGGTCTATTGTAAACCTACGACTGCTCCTATACTCGGGGGTGCAGTATTTGATGAAACATTGATATGGTTGCCCAGAAATAATGCTACCAGATGTGGTGTTATTTATGTTCCGTCTTCTAGTTATGATGGTTATGTTGCCTCAGAATCGTGGGAAACCTATGCCGTCTATGCACCGGTTTATCAGGATGCACAGATTTTGCACCCATACAATTTTACCGAGTAGTTCTATATCTGTTTAATTGATAAATAAAGCAGATTAACTAACGCTTTCTCAAATAAAGATTAGAGAATATCTTCCCCGCTTCGGCGGGGATTTTTTTTTGAGTACTCGTATAAATTGCATATATATTCAAATTATATGCGTTTATGCGGGTATTTACTTTTGTATATAGAGAATATATGCGGAAAATTTGCATATCGCGTATTAATATGCAATATTTGCACTACGAAAACTGAAACAGATAAATTTTTACCAAAAATGAAGATTGATGTAATGGTAGCCACCAGCGAGCATCTGCGTTATGTGACGCAGATTAACGACGCTATCGACGAGGCTGCCAAAAGTCGTGGAACGGGTATCGCACGCCGTACCGACGAATATATCGCCGACAAAATCAATTCAGGCAAAGCCATCATAGCTGTAAATCGCGAGGAGTTCGTCGGTTTCTGCTACATCGAGACGTGGGGACACGGCGAGTTTGTGGCAAACTCGGGACTTATCGTTCGGCCGCAGTATCGTGGTATGGGTGTGGCGAAGCGTATCAAGAAGGCCGCTTTCGACCTCTCACGCAAGCGTTTCCCCGAAGCGAAGCTGTTTGGTCTGACGACGGGTGAGGCCGTTATGCGTATCAATACCGAGCTGGGTTACGAGCCTGTGACATTTGCCAAACTCACCGATGACGAGCAGTTCTGGGCAGGTTGCCAGTCGTGCGTCAATTACGATGTGTTGCAGCG
>JAZNMD010000188.1:0-2130 GCA_045579385.1 Clostridia bacterium | reverse complement strand
ATGGGGGTACATATGCCGATTCAGTGAATCAATATAAAGCGAAATGAGGTACTTGTTAAAAAATAGAGAATCTCCTTATAGATAGCCTAATTCAAAAAGTTGTTTGAATACCCAAAGAGGTTGAAGAATTAACGGAATTAGCAAACTTATATTATAAGCAGAGTTAAGAAAAATCTAATTTGTCGGTCAAGCACAAGGGCGCACTTCTATACATTGCATTCTGCCATGTCGTGCGAACAACGATAAAAGGGGCTGTAGCAAAACATCCCCCAAAAAATAAAAAAGAGGACGATTGCAGGGATGCAAAAGTCCTCTTTTTGTGGTATAATTGAATTGCCAAAAACAACACACCAACGAGGATATTATACCACAATGAAAAGAAGAATTCAATTACTAATTTCTGAAGAATTTGCAGAAAAAATAATACCGGAAAATGACAGCGTAAGACTGGCAGATGAAATAATAGACGAGATGGATCTGGAATGCTTATATAACACATATTCAAGTATCGGAAGAAGCTATGCCACAGATCCGTCCACATTGCTGAAAATACTTGTATACGCAAATATGCAGGGAATATACTCAAGCAGAGATATTGAAAGCTCTTGCAAACGGGATATAAATTTCATGTGGCTGCTGAACGGAGAAAAAGCTCCGAATTATCATGAAATAGCACGATTCAGAAGTAAACGGCTCAGCGAATGCAAGGAAGAGCTGTTTTATCAGCTTGTGAAAAAGCTTGAAAAGATTGGGGAAATAAAATTTGAGCACCTGTTTGTTGACGGAACGAAAATAGAAGCAAATGCCAACAAATACAGCTTTGTGTGGAAGAAAAGTACATCAAAATACGAAATGCGTTTGCTTGAAAAGCTTGAAAGGCTATATATGGAATTATGCTCAAAATATATGGCAGCTCCCGATTCACCCGAGGAACTTCTGAGTTCATTAAGAGCAACAGTGTCTGAACCGTTTGTGTACGGCAGAGGAAAAAGAAAAAGCGAACTTCAAAGGGATATTGAACAGCTCGATGAATTGTTGAAAAGAAAAGCAAAATACGAAGGCTATCAGGCAATATTCGCCGGAAGGAACAGCTTTTCAAAGACCGACACCGATGCAACATTTATGCACTTAAAGGAAGATCACATGAAAAACGCGCAGCTTAAGCCGGCATACAATTTGCAGCTTGCCGTTGAGGGAGAATATATTACCGGACTTGACATTTCAAGTGAAAGAAGCGACCAGCTGACATTGATACCTCTGCTTGAAAAAATGGAAGAGCATCTTGAGTGCAGTTATAAGGATGTAACCGCCGATGCGGGATACGAAAGCGAAGAAAACTACACATATTTTGAAAATAAAGGTCAGGATTGCTACATAAAGCCCCAGAATTACGAGCGTTCAAAGACACGCAAATTCAAGAACAATATGTCTCTTCGGGAGAATATGAAATACGATGCCGAAAATGATGAATACACCTGCCGAAACGGTAAAACTCTGAAAGCGGTGTATACAGGTAAACGAAAAAGCAAATCCGGTTTTGAAAGTGAAATTACATACTATGAATGCGAAAGCTGCGAAGGCTGTCCTCACAAAAAGGCCTGTACAAGAGCGAAGGGAAACCGAAAGATCAGCTTGTCGAAGAAATTCATTAACCAAAGAAAAAAATCTCTTGACAATATCACCTCTCCGATTGGGATATTACTTCGCAGAAACAGAAGCATACAATCCGAGGGAGCCTTTGGAGTTATCAAGGAAAATTACAAATTCAGGCAATTTTTACTGAGGGGCCGAAAGAAAGTTTCAACGGAAATTACGCTGCTTGCCATCGCTTTCAACATCAACAAATATCACAGTAAGATTCAGAACAACAGAACCGGTTCCCAGCTTTTCTGTGTACTTTCTGATTGACCATTAAAAAACGAATATTTTTTGCATGGTATGTCACCGGTTTTGTTTTTGCGCTCATTTTTTTGGGTTTTTGATGTTTTTTTATTTTTTCACATAAAATTTGGAGCTGTAGCTACTCCGATTTGAATGATCGTTTTGCTACAGCTCCGATAGCATGGACTATCTCCATAGCTTTACCTGACTAATACCCATAATCCCAATCTTAACATCTCACCGGTCATC
>JAZNMD010000187.1:0-2073 GCA_045579385.1 Clostridia bacterium | reverse complement strand
AGATGTTTTTCTTCTTTAGTCATATTCTTTCTTAACATTTTTGCATTACCCGTTAATTTTGAATTGTTAGTTTTATTCATTTCCACCTCATCCACCGCAAGCGGTCCCCCTTCCCCTCCCTCAGGGGAAGGCTTAATTCAGATCTCTTGCCTAAAGGGGGCCATTCTTGGAAATATATATATTTATTAAATACTACCAAGGATCCTGACAAGGTCTTGTTTTGTTACCTTGCTTGATTCCGTAACCTTTTGCGGTATCAGCTTCATTTCACAGAGAAGTGCGGTTGTGCTCATCTTTTCAACACCCAGACGCACGATGCCAAGTTTAACATCTTATTATTTAAAATTAACCAAAAGGTCATATATTCAATAAATCACTAAACAACTTTTATGCCTTTTGCTTAAAAGCTAATCATATTTAAAATAATGTTGGCTTATGCTTTTTTACCGACTATTATTGTAACACAATAGTTTTAAAAAAGTATGGCAAAGTATCACTAAAATATGTTATAATGTCACTATAAGAATAGTTGTTTACCAAAACATTGATGCAATCAATGCTTTGGTGCCGCTCCTTTTTGTCATTTTTCTCGGGCATATTTTTTTAATCTCTCATAATTAACAATATCTATTGAAACATCTGCCAGAATCCCACTTTCAGTATATTCCTCTGAATAAACCTTTCCGTTTTGGCGTATTTCGCTTAAAATGCCTGCATCCTTATAATCAAGCGAAAGCTTTACACGTTTCACACCTGATTTTAACACTTCGGTTATTTTTATAAGAAGCTTGTCAAGTCCATATCCTGTTTTTGCAGAAATAAAAACTGTGCTTTCTCCCATTACCGCTCCTTTTTCTTCCAGCCTATCGCACTTATTTGCAACGGTTATCACGGGAATATCCCCACCACCCAGCTCATCAAGGAGCTTCCGTGTTATATTTATCTGCTCCCGAGCTTCATCCGATGATATATCACATACATTTAGAATCAAATCAGCATTAACTGCTTCTTCCAATGTGGATTTAAATGCTTCCACCAGATTATGAGGCAATCTGCTCACAAGCCCTACAGTATCAACCAACATAATTTCTCTTCCATCAGGCAGTTCAAGAGCACGAGCAGTTGGGTCAAGCGTAGCAAAGAGCATATTTTCGGCAAGCACGCCTGCTTCAGTCAGGGTATTTAAAAGTGTTGATTTACCCACATTAGTATAACCCACAATTGCAACTGTTGTTACTCCGTTCTTTTTTCTTCGTTTATGAGCATACTCGCGACGCTTTGTAAGCTCCTTAAGCTGCTCTTCAAGTTTTTCTATGCGATGTCTTATATATCTTTTGTCGGTTTCAAGCTTTGCTTCTCCCGGGCCACGTGAGCCTATGCCACCGCCCTGTCTTGACAGTGTCCCACCAAGTCCCGAAAGTCTGGGTAATCTGTATTTAAGTTGTGCCAGCTCCACCTGCAGTCTGCCTTCGGCGCTTTTTGCCCGTTGTGCAAATATGTCAAGTATCAGGGTTGTCCGGTCAACAACTAACACTCCCGTCACATCTTCAATATTACGCATCTGCGATGCTGTAAGCTCGTGGTTAAATATAATCATATCAACTTCGTTATTCTTACAGAATTCAGCAACCTCGGCAAGTTTTCCTTTGCCTATACAGGTTGCCGCTTCAAAGGCATTCATTTTTTGCACAAAATGCGCAACAACCTCTGCACCTGCAGTCTTTGCAAGAGCTTCAAGCTCGTCCATTGCACGATTCATATCAAAAGTTCCAGTATCGACGCTGCAGAGAACAGCAGTCTCAGGAACTTCCTCTTTGATTACTTCTATAAGGTCCGCCATTTTAATAATCACAGCCTTTCCGCCCACAACAATTAATTTTTACTTAGTATGTCCAGATATTTACGCATAACACTGCCTGCAACGGGTGCCGCGGTATCTCCTCCGGTTTTATCGTCATTTTCAAATATTACCGCTATCGCAATCTCAGGTTCATCAGCAGGAGCAAAACCAATAAACCATGAATGTGCTTTGTCACTTTCATTCTCGGCAGTTCCCGTTTTCCCCGCAACTCT
>JAZNMD010000186.1:0-4407 GCA_045579385.1 Clostridia bacterium | reverse complement strand
TTATGAAAACTTTGTTTTCATAAACCGACATTATTGCAATCATGCGTGGCTTTCAAGCCTCTTGCTTGAAAGTAGCGGAATGTATTCCGCTTAAAACGTCATTCTGACGTTTCCACAATTATGATTATTATACACACAATAAAAGGGGGAACCAAAAATGTTCAACAAAAAACTCTTGAGCGTACTCTTAATCGCAGTTATGTTGTTTTCAACAGTTGCTGCCGCTACTTTTTCTGATGTAGAAAATGACCCTACTGTTTCATGGGCAAAGCCATACATAACAGAAATGAGCGAAAAGGGTTATATCAAAGGATATGAGGATGGCACATTCAAGCCAAACAATCCCATTTCCAAAACCGAATCACTTATTCTTCTTTCAAGAATGATAGGCGTAAATGATGCCACATTGGCAGACACAGTTGCTTTTGCAAAGAACGCATACACATCAGTTCTCAGCAAATACAACACAAATTACGCAAAAGAGGTTTCCTACCTTCTTTATATGGGTATTCTGGACGAGAGTGAGCTTGACTCCTACATCTCAGAATCCAACAAAAACACTCCCCTTCTCCGTTATCAGGCAGCAATTCTTCTGACAAAGCTTCTGGGTGCTGAGGACGAAGTTTTAAGCAACCCATTTGTTTTCTCATCTTATGCCGACACAGCATCAATTCCTGATTCTGCAAGAGCATACGTGGAATATGTAAAAGAGCAGGGTATTATGCAGGGTATGGGCAACAACGCTGATGGCGAACCTGAGTTCTCTCCCAACACCAATGTTACCCGTTCGCAGATGGCAAAAATGCTTTGCACTCTTATTGACATAGTTAACCTTTCAGCTGAAACAGGCACTATAAGTGCAATTGACACATTTGCTGAAACAATGACAGTTACTACTGCAGGCACCAAGGAAGTTTATAACCTTACCGACTCAACCAAGTATAAGGTAAACGGAAAAGACTCAAGTCTTTCAGCCTTCAAAAAAGGTATGACCGTAAAAACTATCTGCGTTGCCGACAAGGCTCTTTTGGTTGAAAAACAGGACATTGTTGAAGACACTCTGATTTACGGACTTATATCTTCAACAAAGGATACTGAAGGCACACGCTCCGTTGTAATAACCGATGCAAACGACAGTTCAATAAAAGAAAGCTATGTTCTTTCTGACACCGCAAAGATCAGAGTATCAGGTGCAATTGATCTCTTCTCAAAGGTAAAGAGCGGCAACTATGTTGCACTTACCATTAAAGACGGTCTTGTTGAACTTCTTGAAGTTATTGACAAGTCAGCTACCGCTTACGGTATACTCAAAAGCATTGACTTCTCAGGTGATTTTACTGTTATTTCTATAACAGACAATAACGGAAATGTCGAAGCCTATGAGGTTTCTTCTGATGACGTTCAGGTTTCACGCAATAGCCTTGACGCTTCAGTCAGCGATTTGATGATTGGGGATTCACTGTCAATCAAGCTTACCTACGGAAAGGTTACAAAAATCCAGGCAAGCAGCGTTTCAAAAAACAACGAAGGCACAATCGACTATATCACTTATAGAACTGATGGTACAACCATCGGTATCAAAATCAATGGCGAAGTTGTTGACTACAAGGTTAACAAAAGCGTTACCGTTATCGTTGATTCCTCAGACAATGCAACCGTTTATGACCTCCGTCCCGGAACAGACGTTGCCATCAAGCTCCAAAGCAAGGAGATTGTACAGATAGAGGCAGCAAGTGTTGTTGCTAAATCTCAGCTGAATGGTATCGTAAAGAGCATAAATGCAACTTATGGACTTATGGTTGTTGAAGAAGGCGGCAAAGAATATAACGTCTTTGTAAACAGCAGCACAAAAATTATCGACAGCGTAACAGGAAGAACAATCCTGCTTAAGAACGTTGAAAAGAACCGTACAGCATCCGTTACCGGTTCAAACTCATCAGGCGTTTTGGAAGCAAGCGTTATAGTTCTTCAGTAATCTCACAGTAATTTCTGCGGTTGCAGCAAACAGCGGTCAAAAAACTCTCCGCCTTGCTGCAACCGTATTTTTATCCAAGAGGTGTTTTATTATGAAAAAATTTATTTCAGTTTTCCTCAGCTTGTTTCTGCTTTTAAACACAGTGTTTGTTGCTACCCCCCTTGCAAACACTTCATCAATTGCAGAGCGTGTGCTTCTTTCAATTCGCCCACGCATACCCGATACAAGTCCCTATGAGGAATTCGACAGTTCAACCCACCGCACAAACGACAGAATTGTTTTCAATTTCAATTGGAGCAGCAACAAGGATGGCAAATATAAAAGCATGTATGCCTCCGCCCTTGAAAGCGGTATAATTATAAGCTACGGTTTTCATCAAAGCTCCGACTCAAACAGCGAAAATCAAAGTCAGGGTTTTGACCGCATAACCAAAGAAGAAGCCCTTTCAAAAACAAGAGAGCTTCTTAAAAAGCTGAATCCTGATATTGGCGACAAGCTGACTCTTTCGCCAATAAGTGAAACCGAAAGCTTTGCCGATAAAAGCTTTTCGTTCCATGTGACACATACCGAAAACGGAATCCCCGTTCTTGGAGACGAGGGCAGAGTAACCGTTGACATTAATGCAGAAAAAATCACATCTTTTAACCTGAGCTTCACCGAGGCACTGACCTATCCGTCTGCAATAAAAATTGTCGACCTTGCCACAGCAAAAAAAGCATTTACAGAAGAAATCGGTCTGGATCTTTATTACAAGCTCTATACCGACATTGACAACAAAACAACCAAAGTCTTCCCCGTATATTCCCCCAAAAATGATAACGTTTATATAAACGCAGTAACAGGAGACCCTGAAACCGTTATACCGTTTTTTGACACCACATTTTCAAAAAACGAAGCTGCATCTGATATGATAACGGGTGGCAGCGGTGGAAGTCTTGGTTTTACTCCCGCTGAGCTTAAGGAAATCTCAAATCTTCGCAAGCTGCTTACAAAAGACGAGGCAGAACGCCTGCTCCGCTCAAACAAGCTGCTTAAGATTGACGAAGAGTATCTCCTGGAGGAATGCTCAACCCGCAAAATCTCACTTACCGAGGATATCTACGGGCACTCACTTGTTTTCAGTAAATCTGATGATGAGCGACAAAGCTTTATTTACATCAATATAAATGCCGAAACCGGCGAGCTTTTAAGCTTTTCAAGATTTGCTGATCTTAAATCTGACAGCGACACAGAAACTAACCCACCCACCGCCGAAAAAGCCTCACTTATACTCAAAGAGCTTGCTCCCCAAAAACACACAGAATATCAGCTCCGTGCCTATTTTGAATCGGCTGATGATTATTTCGTCTTTGACCGATATGTAAACGGAGTTCGTGTGGAGGGTAACACAGCGGCAATTGAGCTTGACAAAAATGGCGAGCTTATATCCTGGCGTATAAGTTACACAAATGCAGACTTCCCGTTTGCAGTAAATATAGTACCTGCAGCTGATATTTGTCAAAAGCTGTTTGACGAAGTAGGCTACTCTCTTATGTATATTCCTCAAAAATCCGTGGAATCATTAAAACACCCTGACGTAGCGAAGCTTATCTACACCTTGGGCGAAGAAAATCTTTATTTTGATGTATTTACAGGAAAGCGTGTATCATATGACGGAACAGAATACAAATCCTCATCAATAACAGACGCCTACACCGATATTTCAGGGCACTATGCCGAGGACAAGATTAATGGTTTGCGTCGTTTTGGTATAGGCTTTGATTCAACTGAATTCCTGCCCGATGACGCCATTATTCAAAAGGACTTTATAACACTCATTAACGCAGCACTCGGCGGAGGGCCAAACACCCTTATAAAAGCTACTGAATCAAGCTCCGTCAATGAACAATATGCTCTTATAAAAGCCGCTGAATCAGGCTCAAACGATGAGCAATATACCATTGCAAAACGTCTTGGTATCATCAAAGATGAAGAAATTTCTCCCGATTCAAAAGTGTCAAGGCTAAAAGCCGCAATCTTCCTCTGTCGTGCAATGAAGATTGAAAAATATGCCCAGCTTGAACAGCTTTATAACTGTCCGTTTAAGGATGTCAAAGAGGGTAAAGGATATGTAACTCTGCTCTGGGGACTGAAAATCTTAAATGGTACATCTTCAAATACGTTCTCGCCAAGCGACAATCTTACCCGTGCCCAGTCGGCAATCCTTATATACAACCTTTTGGAAAACAACTGATAAAATATCTTTTATACGCATGCAAAAGCAGACTGCTGAAATTCAGCAGTCTGCTTAATTGTATAACGAAAACCACGCGTGAGCCTGCGTGGTTCAAAAGAGGTTTGCCGATGAACAGATAATAAATTAGAATTTAGAAAAAAGCAGTGTGATTTGAAATATTAAAGTATAGCACAAACAATTTAATGGAAAGCCTTCC
>JAZNMD010000185.1:0-4683 GCA_045579385.1 Clostridia bacterium | reverse complement strand
ATAGCAGCAAATGTTATGCTGCTGTGAAATAGCCTAAGCAGGCTATTTCTACAAAGGACACTTGTTATATTTGGCAGAAAAAAATGAAAAATTCATTTTTCCCTAAGATGCTTTATTATTATATTACAATATTTTTCGTCTGCGGTCAAGAATAATAAAATAAATTCAGCTGTTATCTGTGATATTTTTTTGCTCTCTACTCGTTTTGCCCAAAAATCGACAATGTCCGTCTTCAAAATATAAGCTTCACAAATTCGCCTGATTTGCGTTCAGCTGATTTTACCGTATATTAATATTTTTGTTGCCTTTTTGATAATAATATGGTAAAATTAATCTGTATTACTTTGTTAAAAAATAATTTTGGAGAACGGTGTTATGGAGGATAAAATTTACGGAACCAACCCTGTGCTTGAAGCTTTAAATTCAGGCAGAGAAATAGATAAAATATTTGTGCTGGAGGGAGCACGTCACAGCCGCCTTGGCGAGATTATCTCCCTCGCAAAAAAGCGTCATATTCATTATACCACAGTAAACCGAAAAAAACTCGACGAAATGGCAGATGGTGGCAACCATCAGGGAATTTTAGCCTTTGTTGCCGCTCATTCCTATGCCGAGGTTTCTGATATACTCGCATCAGCAAAAGAAAAGGGAGAGCCTCCTTTTATCCTGATTGCTGAAGGTCTTAAAGACCCGCACAACCTGGGTAGCATAATCAGATGTGCAAATGCCGCAGGGGCACATGGTGTCATTATTCCCAAAAACCGAAGCGTAGGTCTTAACGCCACCGTTTCCAAGGTTTCTGCAGGCGCAGTTGAATACACACCTGTTGCCCGTGTAACCAACATTGCCTCTGTTATAGACGAGCTTAAAGATGCAGGCGTCTGGGTTGCAGGCACAGCACTTGAAGGCAGCACCCTCTATACAAAGGCAGACCTTAAAGGTCCGCTTGCTATCGTGATAGGCAGTGAAGGCGATGGTCTGAGCCGCTTAACCCGCGAAAAATGTGATTTTCTTATAAGAATTCCTATGCTTGGTCAGGCAGAGTCTCTTAACGCCTCTGTTGCTGCAGGCATAATCCTATATGAGGCGGTCCGTCAGCGTACCGCAGAATAAAACTAATCGAAAGGGATGTTTTAAGGCTATGCTTTCTCAAGTAAACAGCACCGCACTTTTGGGTCTTGATGGCTATATAGTAAACGTGGAATCCGACATTTCAAACGGTCTTCCCGCATTTGACATTGTGGGTCTTCCCGATGCGGCAGTTAAAGAGTCAAAGGAACGTATCCGTGCCGCCATAAAAAATTCTGGTCTCACTATGCCATCAAAACGGATTACCATCAACCTTGCCCCTGCCGATGTAAAAAAGGAAGGTGCACATTTTGATTTACCGATTGCAATAGGGATAATCGCCGCGTCGGAGCAGCTCTCATCGCCCGATACCGACTGCATCTTTTTGGGAGAGCTTTCCTTAAATGGCGACCTGAGACGTATCAACGGTGTTCTTCCAATGGTAATTTCTGCCTACCAAAAAGGTATAAAAACAGTATTTCTGCCTGAAGAAAACGCTCGCGAAGCAGCAGTAATAGAAGGGCTTACCGTTTATGGTGCAAAAAATCTTAAGGAGCTTGTTTCGCATCTTTCAAACCAGCAGAAAATTAAACCATATAAAACAGAAGTCCAACAGCTTTTTAATACAAACAGAAAAAGCATTTGCGATTTTGCGGATGTCAAAGGACAGGTGTTTGTAAAACGGGCACTCGAAATTGCCGCAGCAGGCGGACACAATATTCTCTTAATCGGCCCTCCCGGCTCAGGTAAAACCATGCTTGCACAACGAATCCCTTCCATCCTTCCTGATATGAGCTTTGCTGAAGCCCTGGAGGTAACAAAGGTGCACAGCATAGCAGGGCTTTTATCCAAGGAAAGTCCGCTCACATGCGAGCGACCCTTCCGCCATCCTCATCACACCATTTCATCGGTTGGATTATCAGGCGGCGGAACCAATCCAAAACCGGGGGAAATAAGCCTTTCCCACAACGGAGTTCTGTTTCTGGACGAGCTTCCTGAATTCAGGCGTGATGCACTTGAAGCTATGCGTCAACCGCTTGAAGACGGAAATGTTACCATTACCCGTGCAGGCGGCACAGTTACTTATCCCTGCAGCGTAATGCTGGTTGCATCAATGAACCCCTGCCCTTGCGGTTTTTACGGGGATCCCACCCGTGAGTGTTCCTGCTCGCAAACACAGATTATGAAATATATGAGCAAAATCAGCGGACCTCTGCTTGACAGAATTGACCTTCACATTGAGGTTCCGGCTGTAAAATACGAAGACCTTGAATCAAAAGCACAGGGGGAAGCATCTGCCGACATAAAATCAAGAGTCAACAGAGCAAGACAGCTTCAGCTTGAAAGGTATGGCAAAAACGGAGTGTATTCAAACAGCCAGCTCACACCCGAGCTTATAGCCGAGCATTGCGGTCTCGACAGCGAAGCAAACGAGCTTCTTAAATCAGCTTACGAGGCTTTGGGTCTGAGTGCCAGAGCACACAACCGAATTTTAAAGGTGTCCCGTACGATTGCCGACCTTGAAGGCTCGCCCGATATAAAAACCGAGCACATAGCAGAAGCGATTCAGTACCGTGCACTTGACAAAAAGTTTTTTAACTAAATCAATTAAGCCAATGGGGTCCAACTCCCATCAACTTAAGAAAAGAGGACGACTATGCGACTTAATATAGTTCTTGTAGAACCCGAAATCCCGGCAAATACAGGAAATATCTCCCGCACCTGCTCAGTTATCGGAGCAGCACTTCATCTTGTTCATCCGCTTGGCTTTGATATAAGCGAAAAAGCAGTAAAGCGTGCAGGACTTGACTATTGGGACGAGCTTGAGCTTTATGAATATCAAAGCTTTGCCGAAGTCAAAGAAAAATACCCCGACGGAGCATTTTTCTACTGCACCACCAAGGCAAAAAACACCTATGCGAGTGCAGACTTTTGCAAAGACAGCGATATATTTCTGGTTTTCGGCAAAGAAACCAAAGGTCTCCCCGAATCACTTCTTCGGGCAAACCTTGACCGATGTATAAGAATTCCTATGAAAGCAAACAAACGGTCGCTGAATTTATCCAATTCAGCAGCCATTATAGCCTACGAGGTATTAAGGCAAAATAAATTTGAAAATCTTCAAGAGGAAGGGGTATTAAGCAATGATTAAAATAATGACAGACCTGTCAGCCGACATTTCAAAAGAAGACGCGATAAAATATAATATCGCAGTCCTCCCGTTTTATATTAACTGTGGAGACGAAAGCATATTGGCAGATTTAGACTATACGCCTGATATGTTTTATGAAAAACTTAAATCCATGAACGAAATTCCCTCTACAAGCCAGGCAACGCCCGGACTTTTAGAAGACATCTACCGAAATCTCGGAAATGAAGACCCGATAATTCACGTGGCCATTCCTGCGAACAGCAGCGGCATTGTAAACACTGCCAGAATCATCTCAGCCCGCCTTAACGAAGAGGAAGGCTTTGACATCACTGTCATAGAATCCAGCATGTACAGTCTCGGCACGGGTATAAACGTTATAAAAGCAGCAAAGATGGCAGCCGAAGGAAAATCAAAGGACGAGATTTTAAGTTATCTTAAAGAACGTTTTGACACCGACAAGGTTTACTTTATAGTAGACGACCTGACCTTTCTCCAGAAAGGCGGCAGAATAAAAGCAACAACTATGGTTGTTTCCAAAATTCTGGATATCAAGCCGATACTCCATTCAAACGACGGTATGGTGGAAGCCTTTGAAAAAGTCAAGGGATTAAAACGTGCCATTTCAAAAATGACCGATATTGTTGCAGAAAATATCGATAATCCGGAGCTTGAAGAGGTTTACATTCTTCACGCCGACGCACCTGAAGCTGCAGATATTACCGCTGAAATGATAAAATCAAAGGTAAACCCAAAGGAAATTATTATTGGAAAAGTAGGTCCAATCATTACCTGCCACGCAGGACTTGGTGTGTTCGGGCTTTACTTTAAACACAAAGCAAGAGGGTAATATAATGTATCTTGAAAAAGAAGAAATGAAATTTGCGGCACTTTATGCCATAAAGCAATACAAAGCTCCTATGCAGGAAAATCGCCTTTACGAGATTTTTACATGGGACAAGGAAATAATGGAATATTTTGACCTCTCCGAAGTGCTTTTTGAGCTTTCAGAGGACAAGTATGTCTCTACAAAATTTTATCGCAATGAGGAGGCTCTTTGCCTTACCGAACGTGGCGAGGAAGCATTTTCCTTTTTTAAAAAGCGTGTTCCTGCCAGCATAAGAGAAAGAATTGACGCCGCAATAGGCGAAATAAAATATTCTGAGCTTTCAGACCCCAACATCATCCGCAGCGAGATTGTTCCCGTAGCGGATGAGCAGTTTATGTCCAGGCTCAGTATATCTGAAAACAAGCATCCCGTTCTTGAGCTTTCAATCAATATGGGTAAACGCACTCAGGCACAAAAGGTCGCGGACTACCTTAAGGACAATGCAGACCGTATCTACAAAGAAATTTTGAAAATCTGTACTGAAGACTAAAAGAAACATTAACACTTGGAGGGAAATTGTGTTTACAGCAGGAAGTTATGATGTAATAGTGGTCGGTGGAGGCCACGCAGGTGTGGA
>JAZNMD010000184.1:0-2095 GCA_045579385.1 Clostridia bacterium | reverse complement strand
GCTCTACGCGGTCCAATGAGTCTGCGCTCAAATCGTTTGTGAAGTTAGCCTCTGGAGTAACCTCTGACTCTGAAACACCGAATTTCTCAACAATAATAGCCTTTACTCTTGATTCAATTTCTGACATAGTTGTATTTTTTTTGAAGATTGAAAATTTGTTTGCTACAAAAGTATGATGAAAATTTATAATAGCAAAGAAAGAAAAGAAAAAAATCGCTTAAAAATTGCACAATTACTCGTTTTTTGTGCAAATATAGTCCTTTAAATACGCTATTTTAACATTTTATCACAATTTAGATGTATTTTATATGCAGATGGTTCACGTCGCAGGTGGTAATTGTTCCTCTGTTCCTCGAATGATTCGGGATGATCTTTCAGTACATGGGAATCACTGTGCGGCTTGTATATCTCAAGCATGGCATCGGCGAATGTAGATGCGACAATCATTGAAGGCACGGGTGCCGGCAACTGGGGCAAGGGAAGCTCACCTTCGTAGCCGGAAAATGACGCGAAAGCCATGAGTACAAGAGCTGTGGCATTTAGTTTTCCCTCGGCTGAATAACCTGCTATATGTGGAGTCGCTATATATACCTTATTTAAAAGAGACAATGAAAGGTCGGGCTCGCCCTCCCACACATCAAGTACTGCATCGGACAGAGTTCCGTTTTCCAAGGCAACCAGCAATGCCTTATTGTCAACAACCGGACCGCGTGAGGCGTTTATAAGCAGACGGCATCTCTTCAATGATGCAAAGAATGCTTCGTCTGCAAGGTGATAGCTGGGGTATTGTCCGTCACGCTTTAGGGTGGGGTGGAACGTGATTATATCGCACCTCTCTGCAATCTCCGCCAGAGAAACGAAAGTATCACCGTCCTCCTTCTCCTGACGGGGAGGGTCATTGCGGTAAACTCTCATCCCGGCCTCCTCGGCCCATGTTGCTACACGGGAGCCAATCTCGCCCACGCCGACGATGCCCAGTGAAAGCCCCTCGACAGGGCAACAGCGTTCCTTGGACCATGTATATATCACTGACTGGACATACTGCAACACCGCCCCGGCATTGCACCCGGCGGCGCTTGTCCAGCGGATGCCGTTCTCTGCGCAGTAAGCAGTATCTATGTGGTCATATCCGATTGTTGCAGTACCGATAAAACGCACCTTGCTGCCTGCCAACAGTTCCGCCCCACAATGTGTGCGCGTGCGCACAAAAAGCGCATCGGCATCAACCACGTCATCTGCACATATTTTCAAACCGGGCAAAGCCACCACAGAATGCCCCATAGCCTCAAGCGCCTCGCGCAGGAAAGGTATCTTTTCGTCGATTACAGCCTTCATATTCCAGTTCTTTTGAATCAATCATTACGGGAACAAAACCACGCAAACCGGTGCAAGCGCGTGCTTTCGCGCAAATATAGTGACAAACGAGCGATAAATACGAAGCTTGCTTCAGTATTTTTTACAGTGACGACGCGTAATAAGCGTTGTTTGCGACGACTGCTACTTTAGTAGCACCAAGGAGTGCGGCTTGCCGCCCCAAAGAAAATATTCGAGGTTAATCTCAAATATAGCAACAAACGAGCGAGAAACATCAAGCTTGCTTGGATTTTTTTTACAGTGACGACGCGTAATAAGCGTTGTTTGCGACGACTGCTACTTTAGTAGCACCAAGGAGTGCGGCTTGCCGCCCCAAAGAAAATATTCGAGATTTACCGCAATATACGAACAAATGAGCGAAAGTCGTGCAAACGAATGAGGGAAAGTTCGACAATCATAATTGTCGAATCCTCGACAAGGCACCAATGCCATAAACAAAAAAACGAGAACTCGTTTGAGTTCTCGTTGTGGTGTCACCGGAAAACGAGTTTCATTTCTAAATGGCTCTATATATTCGTGTTAAAGAATCGCAACAATCGTAATCTCCCGCTATTGCTCCACCTAATTTCTGCACCATTTTGCAGTGTCTCGCAGAGTCGAGTTCCTACTTTGTTGCAAAGGTAGTGAAATAAATTCAATTGCAAGTATATGAATTACCTGTAAAATGCAATTTTTTTATATCGGGATTGTCAATAATTTGTGTTACATACTTTGAAGGCAG
>JAZNMD010000183.1:0-6439 GCA_045579385.1 Clostridia bacterium | reverse complement strand
CGCCCCTGCTTGTACCAAGATGAGAATGATAGTCTGTTCCGAAAAACACGTCCGCAATTGCGTCATGCTTACTTACTGCTCCAAAAAAACCGCCCATATATATCCTCCATTTCAGGTAAATTTATAACGGCTATCCGTAGAAAAACAATGAAAATTCATTGTTTTTCGCTCAAAGCAAGGCTTTGATAGTAAATTTGTGAAACAAATTTACACGAATTCCGTTGCAACGAGGTCCTGGAAAATTATTTTGTAAAATAATTTTCATAGCAGCAAATATTCTGCTGCTGTGAAATAGCCTAAACGGGCTATTTCGACAAAGGACACTCGTTATAGGACAAGCGGAAAAAGAAAAAAGACATCCTGTGGATGTCTTTTTTTGGTGGAGATAAAGAGAGTCGAACTCTTGACCCCCTGCTTGCAAGGCAGGTGCTCTCCCAACTGAGCTATACCCCCAAATACAAGTATTATTTTATCACAAGTTTTTTATTTTGTAAAGACATAAATAGAAATTTTTTCATTTTTTGAGATAAAAATATCAAAATATATTTTTCAGATAAAAGAAAAACGCAGGGCGTTTTACACAGAGGAGTGCGGATTAAAAGGAAAATAAAAAGTGACAAGAAAGAATATCTTGTCACCAAATTGGTATGCCCGATGCGATTCGAACGCACGACCTTCAGAGTCGGAGTCTGACACTCTATCCAGCTGAGCTACGGGCACATATTTTTATTCAGGTAAAATAAGATATACGGGCGGATTAAAAATCCGCCCTTTTTTGTATAGTTAATAATTTTCAAGCGCATCTTCAAGCCAGAAAAAGCCAATATCAAATGCTTTATAAAGACCGTCACGCTCAGCCTGTTTGATAAGTACAGAATTAGTTTCGCTGTTTGTGCGAAGCTCAATAACAACTTTAGTTGCGATATCCAAATCGTTAAGTTTTTCAGATTCGGTTATTCTGAAAACAACCATATACTTGGTGCCGGGTGCACCGTAATAAATCTCATTCCCTTTACGAAGAAGCAGTTTGCCATTATAGGTCAAAGTTTCTTCTTTTTTCTTTGAAGGCATAAAGACCCCCCTTTCAGACTTTTCATAGGGTAAATTAACATTAATATAATACCAAAATTTTTCTCAAAAAGCAACACTAATTATAAATAATTTGTGATTTTGTATCCGACAAAATATGCGGAAAACTGTTATTCAAGATAATCCTTAAGCTTTTTGCTGCGGCTTGGATGTCTGAGCTTACGCAGTGCCTTTGCTTCAATCTGACGGATTCTTTCACGGGTAACGTTAAACTCCTTGCCGACCTCTTCAAGTGTGCGTGCTCTGCCATTGTCAAGACCAAAGCGAAGCCTTAAAACCTTTTCCTCACGGGGAGTGAGAGTACCCAAAACATCTACAAGCTGTTCTTTAAGCAGACGGAAGGTCGCAGCATCCTGAGGTGCGGGCGTTTCGTTGTCCTGGATAAAGTCTCCAAGGTGGCTGTCTTCTTCTTCGCCGATAGGCGTCTCAAGTGAAACAGGCTCTTGAGCGATTTTCATAATTTCGCCAACCTTGTCAATCGGCATATTGAGTTCCTTTGCGATTTCCTCAGGAAGAGGATCACGTCCAAGCTCCTGAACAAGCTGACGTGTAACACGGATAAGCTTATTTATGGTTTCAACCATATGAACAGGGATACGGATGGTACGTGCCTGGTCAGCAATGGCACGGGTAATAGCCTGCCTGATCCACCAGGTTGCATAGGTGCTGAATTTGTAACCCTTGGTATAGTCGAACTTTTCAACTGCTTTGATAAGACCAAGGTTACCCTCCTGAATAAGGTCAAGGAAGAGCATACCTCTGCCCACATATCTTTTGGCGATACTTACAACAAGACGCAGATTTGCTTCTGCAAGACTTTTCTTAGCTTCCTCGTCGCCTTCGGACATCTTCTGAGCAAGTTCGGTTTCCTCGGCTGTTGAAAGCAGAGGTACCTTTCCAATTTCCTTAAGGTACATACGCACAGGGTCGTCAATGCTGACACTGTCGGGTACACTAAGGTCTGCAAGCTCGTCCTCGGTTATATTAAAGTCATCATCGTTTTCAAGTTCGGGAAGCTCTTCGCCAAAATTGCCGAGAATTTCAATTCCCTGCTTATCCAGAAAATCATAAATCCGTTCTATCTGCTCGATATCCATTTCCACCGCTTCAAGTTTGGTGGTAATTTCCTCGTAGGAAAGCTCGCCTGTTTTTTTGCCCTGTTCAACAAGCTCCTGAATGGCTTGCTTTTGCAAATCTTTCGATACAGACTTTTTTGTCTCTTCTGTTTCGGGTGTTTTTTTCTCTGAAACTTTACTTTTGTTACTCATAGATTCTCGCCTTTCTACATTTTTTCCTTTTTAAGTTTATCCATAATCTCCTGAAGCTTAAGGGTGTCACCTTCGTCTGTGTGGTGAATACCTGCTTGTTTCATACGATATGATTTTATAATTTTAACGGGCATTGTTGCCGCTTCTTTTAGATTATCCACATTTTTGTCATCAAAAAGAATTTCAGAAATCCGCCCCGTATCCTCTTCGGGGAATTCAGCAATAATTGCTGACGGGTTTATATCCTGATTGTTTTTGTGACAAGAATATACCTTTTCAGCAAGCTTGCGATGAAGCCCTTCAGTAAAGTCTTCAGGAGTAACCTTTTGCGACACTTCTGAAAAAACAGATTTCTCACAAATCAGATTTAAGAGAAGCTTTTCGGCGTTATAGAGTCGCATTTGCTCAAGGTCATCTCTGCCCCCTGTGCGAGCTTCAAAGTCCCGTTTGTCACGTCGAAGTTCCTTTGATCGAATATTTTTGCTTTGCCGAAGCAGTACAGTCTGTACCTGAGCAGCAATATTTTCGGGAGATATATCGGTTTTCCGGGCAGTGTTTTTTATATAAATTTCCCTTTCTACAGGATTTGTTACCATGGCAAGAATTTTTGAGATTTTTTCAAGGAATTCCAGCTTTTCAAGGCTGTCATCAAGGTTATATTGTTCCTCTGTCTTGCCTATTTTATACTCAATAAAGCTTTCAGCGTTGTCTAAAAGCAGCTCAAACATTTCCTTACCCTTGGCATTTATATACTCATCAGGGTCTTTTCCGTCGGTAATTGTCAGAACACGGGTTTTGATGTCCTTTTCCCTCAAAATGTCCCAGGCACGATCGGTTGCTTTTTGACCTGCTTCGTCGGCATCGTAGCAAAGCACCGCTTTGTCAGCATAACGCTTAAGTATATCCGCCTGTTGCGGCGTGAAGGCTGTTCCGAGAGATGCAACTGCATTATCAAATCCATTTTGGTGGAGTGAGATTACGTCCATATAGCCTTCCATCAAAAGAAACTGTCCCGATTTACTGTTTTTTGCCAGGTTCATTGCAAACAGATTTTCTTTCTTTTTAAAAACAAGAGTTTCAGGAGAGTTAAGATATTTTGCCTGGTCGTCTTTAAGAGTTCTTCCTCCGAATGCAATCACGTTTCCTCTTATATCCAGTATTGGAAACATAACTCTGTCACGGAAAACATCATATGCTGTACCGTTTTCACGTTTTTTTGCAAGCCCTGCCTCAATAAGCTCTTCGGCGGAATATCCCTTTGGTTTCATAAAATCAATAAGAGCGTTCCATGAATCGGGGGCGTAACCAAGCCCAAAAGATTTGATTGTGGCGTTTGAAAGGCCTCTCTTCCGCAAATATTCAAGTGCAACAGCACCGTCAGGCGAGGTCAGTTTTGAAAAAAAGAATCTGGCGGCTTCGGCATTCATTTCGTACATCCGCTTTTTCTTTTTCTGGATAGCAGCAGCTTGGTTTTTCTCACTTTGGCTGCGATAGTCGGGAACAGGAACGCCCGCCTTATCAGCTAAAAGCTTAACCGCATCCATAAAATCAAGTCCTTCTTTTGCCATGACAAAATGTATGACTGTGCCGCCCGCACCGCAACCAAAACAATGGAACAGCTGCTTGTCGGGAGACACTGAGAAGGAAGGTGTTTTTTTGTCATTGTGGAGCGGACAAAGTGCCTGAAAGCGATTGCCCACCCTTTTTAAAGTGGTGTATCTCGAAATAAAGTCCACTATTTCATTTTTTGCAATAACTTCATCTACAAAATCCTGAAAATCAACCGACTCTTTCACGAAATCCACCTCCTCAATTGAATATTCGACATAAAATGTTATTTTCCTTGTAGTAAAAATTGTTTTTTAAAAGGTTTTAAGAGCATCAAAGGAAGAAATAGCGTACCGGTCGGTCATACTTGCGATATAATCTGTAACCGCAGTGTGAATATTATCAGCAGCATTTATGCGGATATCTTCAGGAATAAGACTTATATCCTTAAAAAAACGGTCATAAAGAAATTTAATAACAGCATGGTATTTGTTTACTTCTTTTTGGATATAAGGGTGCATATACACTCTTTCAAACATAAAACTTCTGAGCCCCAGCATTGCTTCGTGGACAGCAGGCTCCATAGAAATATGCGGCTTGTCTTTGCTTTCGAAGATAAGACTCTTAAGAAGCGTGTCAATACGCTCAGAATGACGCTTGCCCAAAATATCAGAAAACTCCTTTGGTATATCGCTTGACTTAATCAGCCCACCTCTGACAGCGTCGTCTATGTCATGATTTATGTACGCAATTCTGTCGGCAATACGAACAATTTCTCCCTCAGGTGTTGACGGAGACTGCTTGCCTGTGTGACAAAGGATGCCGTCCAATACTTCGTAGGTAAGGTTAAGCCCACCTTCACGTTCCAAAACGTTGACAACACGGAGACTTTGCTCGTTGTGCCTGAATCCGTCCGGAGACAATGCATTAAGAGCAGTTTCTCCTGTGTGACCAAAGGGTGTGTGCCCCAAATCGTGACCAAGTGCAATTGCTTCGGTCAAATCTTCATTAAGCCCTAGTGCCCTTGCGGCTGTGCGTGCAATTTGTGAAACTTCAAGCGTGTGAGTCAGGCGTGTTCGGCAATGGTCGCCCTCAGGTGCAAGAAAAACCTGAGTTTTGTGTTTAAGCCGCCTGAATGCCTTTGAGTGAATAATTCTGTCCCTGTCACGCTGAAATTCAGTGCGTATTTCACAAGGCTGTTCTTTAACCGCTCTGCCACGGGTCTTGATGCTTAAAGTTGCATATGGGGTTAAAAAACTTTTCTCACGTTCTTCTGATATTTCACGCAAATTCATATTCTATCCGTCCTTTGACTGCAAAGTGCTTTAATTCTTTCAAAAAAAGCTTGATGTCTATTTTTTCTACATTTATTTTAAAAATCCTTTTTTATATTGACAAAACCTTTTCAGAGAATATATAATTAAACCATAATTACTCACAAGAGGTGCTGAATTGACAAACAAAGAATCCGTATCAAAACTTCAACTTAACCCAAGATTATCAAAGCTTGCTCAGCTTTTGCCTGAGGCTCAAACCATTGCTGATATAGGCACCGACCACGGATATATCCCGATATATGCAATTCTTGAAAAGAGTGCGGAATATGCAATTGCATCGGATATTAATAGAGGTCCTGTAAATCGTGCAAAGATTAATGTAGAGAACTTTGGACTTTCTGAAAAGATTTCCCTTAGGCTTGGTGCAGGGCTTGAAACCTTGAAGCCGAATGAGGCTCAGGTTATTGTTATTGCGGGTATGGGTGGAATACTCATTTCTGAAATTCTGAGTGCATCAATTGAGGTTTCCTTATCTGCCGAAAAATTGTTGCTTCAGCCGATGACTGCGGTTAAGGAGTTGCGTGAATATCTTTGCGAAAATAACTTTTTGATTGAGGAAGAGTTTTTGGTTGCGGAGGAGGATAAGATATACAATATCCTGTCTGTTGTGCCAAACAAAAAAGGCTGCTATTCCGAAAAGGAACTTTTGCTTGGCAGATATACCGAAAAAACCGACAAAGAGCTTCTTGAAAAGCATAAAACACAGATAGTCAAAAAGCTTGAAATAAAGATTGCAGGGCTTAAATCGTCATGCTTAGAGGAGAATAAAACAGCGGCGGAAGAAACTTGCCGCCTGCTTAAGCTTATCAAGGAATAAAGGGAGTGTTTTCATGGTCAGATTATCAAAAATTCTTGAAGAACTTGAAATCCTTGCACCGCTCAATTTGCAATGCAGTTGGGATAACAGCGGACTTTTGGTGGGAGATGAATCCCAACGGATTGAAAGGGTGTTCGTTTGCCTTGACATAACAAATGAAAATGTGAAGGCGGCAGTGGATTTTGGTGCAAATCTGATTATTTCACACCATCCGCTCATTTTTGATCCACTTAAATCTGTGACCGAAGGGACGCTTGTAGGAAGTATTGTAAGAACTCTCATTCAAAACAATATTTCGGCGTTTTGCATGCACACCTGCTTTGACATAGCTGATGGCGGGATGAACGACTTGCTTGCACAAAGACTGGGACTTGAAAATA
>JAZNMD010000182.1:0-13814 GCA_045579385.1 Clostridia bacterium | reverse complement strand
GTATTTTTTTGCAAACTCAAAGTCTCTTTGGTCATGAGCGGGAACGCCCATAACAATACCTGTTCCATAATCTAAGAATACATAGTTTGCCAGGTAAAGCGGTATGCTCTTTCCGTTAAACGGATTGATTACATACACACCTGTAAACACACCTTCCTTTTCGGTATCGGTGGCACTGCGTGCAATTTCACTCATTCCGTGAACCTTTTTTATAAACTCTCTGCAAAGAGCTTCTTCAGGTTTTCCCGCAATCAATTCCTCCACGATAGGATGTTCGGGTGCAATAACCATATACGAAACACCAAAAATAGTGTCAGGTCTTGTTGTGAAAACAGTAAGTTCCTTGTCGCTGTCCTTTATTTTAAAGTTGATTTCAGCACCGTCGCTTCTACCAATCCAGTTTGTCTGCATTGATTTTACCTTGTCAGGCCAGCCTTTAAGCTTATCAATATCCGCCAAAAGTCTTTCAGCATAATCGGTAATTTTAAAGAACCATTGTTCTAAATCTTTTTTACCAACTTCGCTTTTACATCTTTCGCATTTTCCATTTACAACCTGCTCGTTTGCAAGCACAGTCTGGCATGATGGGCACCAGTTTACAAAGGATTTCTTTTTGTATGCAAGCCCATTTTCATAAAGCTTCAGAAACATCCATTGTGTAAACTTATAGTATTCTTCTTTTGCGGTTGCAATTTCACGACTCCAGTCATAGCTGAATCCCAAAGCCTTGAATTGTCCACGCATTGTATCAATATTCTTCCATGTCCAGTCTGCAGGAGGAGTCCCGTTTTTGATTGCAGCATTCTCAGCAGGAAGTCCAAAAGAATCCCATCCCATAGGGTGCAAAACATTAAAGCCCTGCATCGTCTTGTAACGTGCAACAGCATCCCCTATTGAATAGTTTCTAACGTGTCCCATGTGCAAGTTTCCTGAAGGATAAGGAAACATTTCAAGCGCATAGTACTTGGGTTTTGACGAATCCTCTGAGATAGCAAAGGCATTTGCCTCTTCCCATTTCTTCTGCCATTTTTCTTCAATCTGTTTGAAATCGTATTTCATTTATAATCAATCCTTTCGGTAATTTAAAGTCTAATCCGTTAACAAATCCTCAATTTCCACCTTAACTGCATCTTTCCATATATGCTCCAGCATATAAAAATCTCTTGCTTCTCTCTGGAATATGTGTATAACCACATCATCATACGCCAAAAGAACCCATTCTGCAGTGTTGTAGCCCTCTTTTCCAAGCATTCTTGCGCCGCTTTCTGCCATTTTATCTTCAATGTGGTCACAAATTGCCTGAATATTTGAAGGCGAACCACCAGTGATAATCACAAAATAGCTTGTCAGGGTTGTAAGCTCCTCCACATTTAAAACCGCAATATCCTTACCCATTTTTGAGTCAGCAGCTTTAACCGCTATATTTACTGAATTGTTTTTACAGCTCATTTATTAAATATTCCTTTCCGTCATTTTTTAAAACAAGAAGTCTGCCCCTATCACAAGGGTTACATCGGGAACTTCCTCATCGCCTTCTTTAACAAATTCCTCAATAAGTTCCTCAGTATTCACATTGGGATATGCAGCCTTTACAAGCTCTGCCGCGTTTTTCCCGTTATGGTTTATAAGCTTTGAATGATCCTTAATCCTGTCAACCTTTTCGAATGACACAACATTAAACTTATAATCTTTAAGTTTATCTGATACCACCTTTAAAACATCAGCCTGTTCGACCTTGATTCCGGTGGCATCTATAATTTTTACCTTTACGTATTTATTTTTCGGCGAAAGTTCTTCCTGAACTGTTGTTGAATTTTCTTTAGAAAAGAATAATTCATCCATCAAGAGTTCTGTTTCCTTGGGACTGTGGAAAAAGTAAGAAACACCGTCTTCTCCGTACCCAGCTTCCCCTGGAAGAGATTGTATATTTACATTTTCCATCTTGAACGAAGGTATTTTGCTGACATATTTTATTATGTCGTTCCCTGAAAAATCTGTTTTTATGTTTTCGGTTATTATGCCCAAAATCTTGGGAATCTTTAAAATTGTCTTTCCGCTTATCAACCTGTCAAGTGCCGACTCGTAAAATGTTTTCTGAGCCGCAACACGATCAAGGTCACCCATTGGATAGCTTGTTCCATCGTTATTCTTCCTGAATCTCATAAACATCTCTGCCTGAGCACCGCTTAAGGTCTGCACGCCCGGATAAAGGTCAATGGTAAGATTCTGCTCAGGATCAGTATAGTACATCCGCATAGGAACATTAACCTCAACACCGCCTAACACATCTATGATTTCACGAAATGCATTAAGGCTTACTATCACATATTTATCAGGCTTTATTCCCGTAATTGCAGCAACCTCATCACACAAGGTTTTTTCTTTACCCTCGGTGCTGTATGCTGAATTTATTTTTTTGTCGTGTCTTGTATCGGTTTCAACCTTTGTGTCTCTCGGAATCTGCAAAACGCTTACTCTGTTTTCATTTGCATCATATCTGCAAAGAAGAATCAAATCCGTCCGGTATCCGTCAACATCAGTTCCCGCAATCAGTATATCCTGAACTTCTTCCGCTTTCAGCTTACTGCCGGACCAGGGAGCAAGTGTCATCGGTGCTCCTTTGATGATTGAAACAGCCCCACAAACACCCAGATATATAAAGAGTATAAGTATAATTATTGCAACAGTCAGCCTCAGCGGCGATTTAACCCTCATTAAAATTTACCTCATTTGTATTTTTTAAAAAGTAATTTCGTGCAGCTATTGTGTCAACGTGGATTGCAGCACCACGCTTAATCGTATGGATAAGACTTAAATCTGCACCCTTTAAAGCAGCTTTGTCTAAATCGGTGGTTGAAAGAATCCGTATTTCTTCTATTCCGTCATAATCCCGATTTGGTTCTGCAAAATCTGCAACATATATAATTTTTTCAAGCAAGGACATACCTTCCCTGCCCGTCGTATGATATCTTACTGAGTTTAAAACATCTTCATCACACACACCAAAAATACCCCTTGCAAAAACTTTCCCCAAAGGAGCGTGTAATAACGCAGGCGTTCTTCTTTCAATATCACTTACAGAATATCCTGCTTCCCGAAGCCTTGATATTGCCTCTCTTTTAGGTATTTCCTTGGCACAATCGTGTAAAAGACCTGCAAGATAAGCTTTGTCAGCATCCGCACCCCACACCATCGCAAGGCTTCTGGCGGTATCTGCCACGCCCAAGGTATGTTTGAAACGCTTTTCGCTTAAATTCTCTTTTATCCAATATGTTATTTTGGTATTATCCTGCATAAGCCTTATACTTCATCCTTGTAAATTCCAAATTTTTGTATATACGCCAGAACCTCTCCGGACACGAACTCTGATACATCTTTTCCTGAAGCTATATCCTTGCGGATGGCTGAAGATGAAACTTCAAGAGGAGAGACGTTTATCAAAGTTACATCGGCATTATATTTTTCTTTATAATAAAGTAGTTTTTCCTCAATAACCTTTTCGTCGATACCGCCCCTGTTTACCACAACAATCTCTGCAATAGGAAAAATTTCTTCAGGGCGATACCAGCTTCCCATATCCCTAAAAGAATCCCCGCCTACAATGAAACAAAGTCTTGCATCAGGATACATAAGTTTAAGCCTTGGAAGCGTCTTTGCTGTGTAACTGGTTTCCTTGGATTCAATCTCTAAATCGCTGATTTCAAATTTGTCATTATTCTTTAGTGCAATACGGGTCATTTCAAAACGATGCCTGGAAGAAGCCATCTCAGACAAAGTCTTGTGCGGAGGTGTTCCGCAAGGAACAAAAAGAACCTTGTCCAGAGAAGCCTTTTTCATTGCTTCAGTCGCAATATAAAGGTGTCCTTTATGAGGAGGATTGAAGCTACCGCCGAAAATTCCCAATCTTTGCATATTTATGACCTCTTAGTACCCGATAACTCTGTCTATTGCATTATCAATTTCTGAATTTTTCTTGCTGCCTGATTTTCTGAGTCTTATATCAAATCTGCCATCTTCGGTGTTTAAGTTGCTGTAAATAAGGATATCATCCTCATTGGTAAATTCAAAATCAAACACACGGTTTTCAATAACTGTTTGTTCTGCTTTGAGATTAATCTTTTCAAGGGTTCCAAACTTGCCCTCAACATCAAAGCCCGTTACACAAAGCACATAATCCCCTGAAGATGAAACAGCAAACAGTTCAGGAGAAACCTCTTCTCTTAGAAGTCTTAACTCTTTACCGTCAAGAACATATACATCAAAAATCTTCCTTGCTGTACTGTAATCCTTGGCAACGATAAATTTGCCATCAGCACCGCGATATACAGAATGTACATCATCAGCTATTTTTTCTTCTGACAAAATTTCTCCTTTTTTGTAGGTTGTAAGATTTAAAGTTCCCCCACCCTTAACGGAATTAAACTCTGAAATATAAAGAATTTTTGAAACATCCTCGCTCACTGCCATCTGAGGTTTCTCTGCAACAGCATTGTAATCCACAACAACATCATGAGCTATTTTTAAAGGCTGTTTTCCTTTGTAATATACAAAGTAGTCAGCAAGTTTGCCATTATATACTTTGTCATATATAACAGTTTTCTCATCCTTTGAAAGCATCAAAACGCTGCTTGATTTTGATGCAAGCTTTTCTTTTTTGCCTGTCGCTATATTAACTGTGTAAATTTCATTTGTTTTGTCTTCATTAAACCCATACACTATGATTGCATTTTTTGTTTTTTGCATAATCGGGTCACGTTTTGTTCGCTCTCCAAGTCTCAAGGTGTGCCCTTTTTCATTTATAGCATAAATATCAAAGCTCTTGTCATTTTTGTCATAATCCTTACCGTAAATATATGCGGTGTTTTCCGGATTTTCGCCATAAACCTTGCACACAGCACTGTCAATTTTTACCTTGTCGCTGTCGCTGTCTTTAAGGTTTTTAGCAAAAAGGTCTCCCTGCATTTCAATTCTGTTAAGATTCTGAATGAATACAACCCACTCATCCTCAGCTGCAAAACTGAATGTGTTTTTGTCAATATCCGTTGCAATCTTAAGCGGCTCTTTCAGTTTTTCATTCCAGTAAAACAGCACGCCACCGTTACCGTTTTCGCCACTTTCATTTGTTGTCCACAAATACAAAATGCCCTTTCCGTCATCGGTTAAAACTATCGAATTATGGACAGCAGAAGAGATTTCGATAATCTTCTTTGCATTACCTTTTTTCACAAGCTTTAATGTACCCTTTTCGGTTTCAGGGTCAAAATCATCAAAAAAGTATGTCAGTTTCCCGTCCTTGGATGATTTCACAAGTCCTGCACTTTTAGCATCATCAGACGCCTGATTTGCCCCTGCATAATTTAAGTAATTGTCACATATAACCTTGTCTGAAATTTTTGCAGGTCTGCCCTTATATACAACATACATAGCATTGTTTTTGACATAAGTAAATGAAGAAACAGCTTCTTTCTTGTTATCCTTGGTAAAGCTTGCTGCAATTGCCGACACAGCTAAAATGACAGCAACCAACGCAACCACTGCAGCACCAGTAGCAGCCACCATACGCTTGTTTATGTTAAATCTAATCCTCCTGCTGCGTCTTCTGCGTGAGATTCCCCTCGGCATAACCGATTTTTTCTCAGGCTTAATCACTCTTTTATATTCGTTTACAGAAGGTGTATCTTCGGTAGCAGGTTTCTCTGCCTGTACAATAGCCCTATTGTCAGCACCCCTTATGGTATAGCGTGCAACGCCCTCAGGAATAAACTCAGCAGCACTTCTTGACGCACTTTTAGCAATACCCTTAGCTTTTTCAGCGGGGCTGACCGCCTGACTTTCTACCACCTTGTCAACAGCCGCCTTTTTGCGTCTTTTAATCCTTTTAAATTTAAATGGCAATGAAAGAACAGACTTCTTTTTTGAAGCCTTCTTACTGCCCTCTGCATACTTTTCTGCCTCGCTTATAACCTTGAGCTTATCAGCGGGGGAAATAGTATATTTAAAATCAAAATCCTTAAACTTCCCATCACTTGATATATCCCCTATAACAGTTTTGCAATATGGACATTTTTTGATTCCTTCATAAAGGTCGACGCCGCAATTTGGACACTTCACAGCAAACCCTCCTTAATTCTTATAAATTCAGTCTGCAAAGCCTTATACAAAAGCTCGCGAACAATCAAAATACAATTACTCATCATCAGTATATCACATAAAAATTCAAAAAACAACATTAAACTTCATATTTTATCTTTAAAACTTGTCTGACTTTTTAAGTTCTTCAACAAAAGCTTCTTCCTTAGCTGAAAGTTTAGCTTTATTAAGCATTCCTCGACGCTTTTTAAAGGTGTTTTCTATTGATTTTTTTCTTTTCCATTCCTCTATAAGCTTGTGATTTCCGTTTTGCAGCACTTCTGGAACATCCATATCATGCCAGCAAGCAGGCCTTGTATACTGTGGGTGTTCAAGGAGCCCCGCAAAATGTGACTCCTCCGAAAACGAGCTTTCAGACGAAAGCACTCCCGGTATCATCCTTGCAGTGGCATCAACTACAGCCATAGCCGCAATTTCTCCCCCAGTAAGTACAAAATCGCCTATGGAAATTTCCATATCCACTATTTCATCCAGTACCCTCTGGTCAACGCCCTCATAATGTCCGCAAAGAAAAACCAGATGCTTTTCCTTAGAAAGCCTCTTTGCTGTGGACTGACGGAATGTTTTGCCCTGCGGGGACAAATATATGGTCTTTGGCTTATATGAAAGTCCGCCAACAACACTTTTATATGCCTGGAAAATCGGTTCTGCCTGCATAACCATTCCTTGCCCGCCACCATAAGGATAATCATCTACCTGACGGTGCTTGTTGAACGCAAAGTCACGAATCTGCACACAGTTTATTGAAATCAAGCCTTTTTCCTCTGCTCTTCCTATGATACTGGTTTTTAATGCCGCCTCAAGCATTTCCGGAAACAGAGTAAGTATATCAATTTTCATCAATCAATCATTCCTTTTAATGGCGTAATAACAACCAGCTTTTCATCAATGTCAACACTTTTTATAACCTGGTCAATAACAGGGATAAGAACCTGTTTTTTCGCTTCATTCTCAACAACATAAACATCGTTGCTGCCCGTTTTTATTATGTCGCAAATACTTCCAAGCACCCTGCCATCATCAGTTTCTACACGACACCCTAAAAGGTCACATATATAATATGTACCCTCCGGCAGTTCTCCCAATTCTTCACGCGGGACAAACAAAACTTTGTTTCTGTATGTCTCTGCTTCATTTATATGGTCTATACCTTCAAGTTTTAAAAGCACCATATTCTTGTGGATTGCAGATTTCTGAATCGCAAATTCCTTATCATCTATCAAAACATACTCAAGCTCATGAAAAACCTCAGGGTCATCACACCAGGGCATAACCTTAAGGTCCCCACGAAGTCCGTGAGTATTCACTATTTGTCCTATTTCAAGTAAATTTTCCATATCCTACCTCACAAAAAAGCGGGGCCGTACCAAAGGCAAAGCACGGTAAATATCCGTTAACCAATGATACAGTCCCATCTGCAATTATACAATATCAACTATTACCTTTTTATTATCATGACTTGCAGCTGCCTTGACAACTGTACGGATAGCTTTGGCAATTCTGCCCTGCTTACCTATTACCTTACCCATATCATTCTCGCCTGTATGAAGCGTAAGAACAACAGTATTATCTCTTATTTCTTCACTAACAGAAACGGCATCAGGATCAGAAACCATTGATTTTGCAATAAATTCTAAAAGTTCTTTCATTCTTTTCCTCCAAAAAGAAACTTCAAGAGGCTTACACAACAAAATCCGGCGTGTAAGCCAAAGTTCCTGTTAGATAATGCCTTTGTTCTTAAGAAGACGCTTTACAGTATCTGTGGGCTGTGCACCGTTGCCAATCCACTTTGTTACCTTTTCTGCATCAAACTCAACAGTTGCAGGCTCAGTCATAGGATTGTAAGTACCAACCTGTTCAATAAATCTTCCATCTCTGGGATATCTTGAATCTGCTACTACCACACGATAGAAAGGAGCCTTCTTCGCACCCATTCTTCTCAAACGAATTTTTACTGCCATAATTAATTACCTCCAAAAAAATATATATAGTTTTTAATATTTTGCTGTTTTAAAATGGGAATTTCATATTCCCCATAGCACCCTTGGGAAGCTTGCCAAAGCGTTTCATTTGCTTTGCCATGCCTCCACCGGACATCATCTTCATCATTTTTTGCATTTGTTCAAACTGCTTTACAAGTGCATTAACATCACTGACCGAAGTTCCGCTGCCCTTGGCAATACGTTCTCTGCGTTTGGGGGACAGCTTGTCTCGATTTTCCCTCTCTCTTGTTGTCATAGATTTAATGATAGCTTCTGTCCTGAGCATTTTTCTTTCATCTATCTGAACATCCTTTAATGCCGATTGATTAACCCCCGGAAGCATACCAAGCAATTGCTCCATCGGCCCCATTTTCTTCATTTGTTCCATCTGGTCAAGGAAATCAGCGTAAGTAAACGTCGATGTACGCATCTTCCGTTCAAGCTCCATGGCTTTTTTCTCGTCCAACGCTTGCTCAGCCTTTTCAATAAGGCTTAAAACATCGCCCATGCCCAATATTCTGGATGCCATTCTTTCAGGATGAAAAACCTCCAAATCGGTAAGCTTTTCGCCCATACCACAAAACTTTATTGGTTTACCGGTTACTGCACGGACCGAAATCGCCGCACCGCCACGGGTATCGCCATCAAGTTTGGTCAGTACCACTCCGTCAATTTCGAGTTCGCTGTTAAAGCTTTCAGCAACATTAACCGCATCCTGACCTGTCATTGCATCAACAACCAACAGAATTTCCGTAGGTTCAACAGCCTCTTTTATTTCTTTAAGCTCATTCATAAGTTCTTCGTCGATATGAAGTCTGCCGGCTGTATCTATAATCAGAATATCATTTGCATAATGCTTTGCATGTTCAAGTGCCTTTTTTGAAATATCAACGGGGTTTTTTGAATCCTCAATAGCAAACACAGGTATATCAAGCTGAGCTCCCACAACCTGAAGCTGTTTGATTGCTGCAGGACGATAAACGTCACACGCACAAAGAAGCGGTCTTTTGCCCTGTTTTTTGAAAATCCCGCCCAGCTTTGCAGCAGTAGTGGTTTTACCCGCACCCTGAAGGCCTGTCATCATAATTATCGTGGGAGGCTTAGAGGAAATTTTAATCTTTTCTTCTTCTCCCATAAGAGCAACAAGCTCTTCGTTAACTATCTTTATAACTTGCTGTCCGGGGGTAAGAGATTCCATAACCTCAGCACCCACAGCACGTTCCGAAACGCTGTTTACAAAGTTTTTTACCACCCTGAAGTTTACATCCGCTTCCAAAAGAGCCATCTTTACTTCACGCATTGCGTCTTTAATGTCAGCGTTTGAAACTTTCCCTTTGCCACGAAGCTTTTTAAAGGTACCCTGAAGCTTATCTGCCAAACTTTCAAATGCCATTTTTCTGCTCCTTTCGGCTTTTAACTATTTTTCATCTTCATTAATCTGAGCCACAATGGTAAGAATACTGTTAATCTGTTTTTTTATACCAACCGTAAGATTTGAGCTTTCAGGAGACGCCTCAATTTCCTCAATTATACGATCAATTTCTGAAAGTTGTGATTTTATTTTCAAAAATCTTTCTACCAATCCCAACCGTCTTTCGGTATCATAAAGAATTATTTCAGCACGTTTAAGGTTATCCCTTACTCCCTGGCGGCTGATTCCAAGCTCAGCTCCAACCTCCGAAAGTGATAAATCCTCATTGTAATAAAGTTCTACTGTTTCTGCCTGCCTGTCTGTAAGCATCTTTCCGTAAAAGCTGAAAAGGAGCGAAACCTCAACATTTTTTTCCATTTTGTACCCTCCTTTTCTCGTGTATGTAAAGTGACTAAGCTTTACAACCGTTTCATTTTATACTATTATCAAGCATTTGTCAAGGGTTTTTTTCGTTTTTATTTAAATTATTGTAAGCATTCTGCCCCACAAAGTTATCATTTAAAAAAACGGCTTGCCGGAACAAGTCGTATATTCTGGAGCAGGTAGCGGGAGTCGAACCCGCGACGACGGCTTGGGAAGCCGCAGTTTTACCGCTAAACTATACCTGCGTATTATTTAAAATTTGCTGCAGACATTAGAATAACACAGTTTTTAGTTAATGTCAAGAACTGTAAAACCTGTTTTATCCTATATCTTTCGCACAAAAAAGATAATTTTTTATATTATTGACAAAATAAGCCACTTATAATAGAATAAAGTCATTGCTTTTAAGTATTCAATTTATAAAGAGGTTACATATTATGAGTGAAAAATTTAAAAATTCAACTAAAATTACTATTCTTCTTGCGGTATTCTGCAACATTCTCTGGGGCAGTGCTTATCCGGGAATCAAGCTTGGCTACCAGGCATTCGGTGTTGAAACGGTCCCCGAGATACTGCTTTTTGCAGGGCTTCGTTTTGCTATTGCAGGTCTTATCCTGATCTGTTTTACAAGTGCAAAAGACAAACGCATACGAGTACCCAAGAAGGAAAACGTTCCAAAACTTCTTTTGCTCGCTTTTGTCTACACCGCCCTGCAATACTTTTTCTTCTATTTCGGACTTTCAAAGACAAGTGGCACAAATGGTTCAATCGTAAACTCAACAAGCACCTTTATGGCTGTCATTCTTGCTCACTTCATTTACAAGAACGAAAAAATGACCATTACCAAGGTTCTTGGTACCATAATCGGATTTTTGGGCGTTTTATCAGTAACCCTCAGCGGTGGTTCGTCAGGTGTAAGCTTCTGGGGCGAAGGTTTGATTGCAATCGGCGCTTTGGCGTTTGTTATAGGGTCAGTTATAAGCAAAAAGGTCACTCAGACAGAAAATGCTGCCACAGTTGCAATGTATAATCTTCTGCTCGGCGGAATAATGCTGATTATTGCAGGCCTTTTGGGCAGTGGCAAATTCGCAAGTGTAAATTTAAGCGGTATTCTGGGTCTTTTGTATCTGTGCTTTTTGTCTATCGGTGCATATTCAATATGGACAATGCTTCTTACTTACAACCCTGTAAGCAAAATAAGTATTTATAACTTTATAATACCCGTTTCGGCAACCATCCTTTCTGCAATTTTCCTGGATGAAAATATTTTTGAAATTAAATATCTTATTTCATTGGTGCTTGTCTGTGCCGGTATTGTAATTGTAAACAAATCAAAAAACTGATTTCATATTAGCCACTACTGAGCTATCTTTTTTCTGTAATAAATTGGCGGGTTTTTGTAGTGCTTTTTAAAAGCTTTTGAAAAAACAAAGCTGTCTTTATAACCCGAAAGCTGAGCTGCCTCTGACACGGAATATCCGTTGCCAAGCAGCTTTTTTGCATTTTCAAGCCGCAAGCTTATCACATACTCCTGCATACTTAACCCCATACGGCTCTTGAAAATTCGTGCCATGTACTTTCGGTTTATGTTAAGTGACTTTGCAATATCCGAAATCATTATATCATTCATAAAATTTGCTTTTATAAAGTTCACTGTTCTGCTTATATAATCAATGTCCATATCGCTGCTGAAAAGCTCAAATATATCCTGAAAAGGATTCCCGTAATATATATACAACCCTTTCTTCATCAAAAGTAAGTATCCTGAATTAATCGAAAATTTCAATATACCACTTGATGAGTATCCACGCAGATGCATAAAGCAAATCGAAGACTGGAAAAAGCAAAGCGAAGAGCTTTTTGCTGGTGGCGACGTAGAGCATGAACGCAGCCACAAATATGCTTCGAGGATTATCGAAGCTATGACAACAAACACACCTTATCATTTGGGAGGCAATGTTCTTAACACTGGTCTTATAACAAATCTTCCATCAAACGCAGCTGTAGAGGTTCCGTGTATGATAGATGCCACAGGCGTCAATCCGACATTTATCGGCAACCTCCCGTTGCAGTTTGCCGCAATGAACAGCAGCAACATTTATCCGCAGCTTCTTACCGTTGAAGCTGCGGCAACAGGTAACAAATCACTTGTGTATCAGGCAGCAATGATGGAACCGCACACCGCAGCAGAGCTTTCGATAGACGACATCGTAGCAATGTGTGATGAACTATTTGAAGTACACGAAAAAGCAGGTTTTAAGTGTATTTAATATTTAAAATACTGTACATATTTTTTTAAAAGAGGGTAACACTTTTGGTTACCTTCTTCTATTTTTATCGAAAATCTTAACTTTCATTTAATGTTATTATACTTGACATTTGGGGTTAAATGTTATATATTAATATGGTAACACTTTTCAAAGTGAAATTTTATTATTTCAGACTACTTGGTTTCAAATTGTAAAAAATGGATAGGGTGATTTATTATGTTTGGACAAGATATAGGTATCGACCTTGGTACAGCTTCAGTTTTGGTTTATATTAAGGGTAAAGGCATTGTTGCTAAGGAGCCCTCTGTTGTTGCTGTTGACAAAAACACCAATAAACTTCATGCTGTCGGCGAGGAAGCTCAGCGTATGCTTGGCAGAACTCCGGGCAATATTGTTGCCATTCGTCCACTTAAGGATGGCGTTATATCAGATTACAACACAACCGAAAGAATGATTAAGTACTTCCTTAACAAGGTTACAAAAAGAAGTATCTTTAAACCCCGCGTAATCATTTGTGTTCCCAGTGGTGTAACCGAAGTTGAAGAACGTGCGGTTATTGATGCAGGGCTCCAGGCAGGTGCAAGCAAAGTGCATTTGATTGAAGAGCCACTTGCTGCTGCCATCGGTGTTGGAATTGATATTTCACAGCCTTATGGTTCTATGATTGTTGATATGGGCGGTGGCACTTCTGACGTTGCGGTTATTTCCTTGGGTGGAATTGTTACAAGTCGTTCAATCAAGGTTGCGGGCGATAAGTTCAACGAAGCAATCGTAAGATATATTCGCAAAAAGTACAACGTTTTAATAGGCGAAAGAACAGCCGAAGATTTAAAGATAAACATCGGTTGTGTGTATAAACGCAGCGACAACCTCACTATGGATATCCGCGGAAGAAGCTTGGTTTCAGGCCTTCCAAAAACCATAACTATTTCATCTGATGAAGTTTTGGAAGCTCTTTCCGAAACAGCAAGTGAAATTGTTGAGGCAATCAAATCAGTTCTTGAAAAAACTCCTCCTGAACTTATCGGTGATATCAGTGCCCGTGGCATTATTCTTACAGGCGGCGGTGCTTTAGTTTATGGTATGGACAAGCTGATTGAGGTTGAAACCGGTATTCGTACAATTGTTGCCGACGACGCTGAATCTTGTGTCGCTCTTGGCACAGGCAAAGCCCTTGACAATATCTCAATCTTGCAAAGCTATAACCCCACAGCACGATATAACGACTAAAAACTATGACGGAGCTTTCCGCTCCGCCATAGAACTTATATTTGCCAAAGCTTTGCTCTTTAAACAGAGTACCAACATACACACTGAGTGGTATCGAAGTGGGGACGTTTGCGAGTGCGTGCAGTAGACGGTAAAGCGAGCAATAAGGAGTGGCTGCGGTCGAAATTTTTCACAGCAGTGATTAAAAATTTCGGGCACCGCAACAGGACATAACGAGCGCGACTCGAAATCCCCTCGGTTACACTGTAACTGTACCCTCACAAATGGCTTAACCGTGCGGGTTTAAGCGAGGTTCAAACCTCGTTTTCACACCCTTATCTAGCGGTTTTTCTAGCCATTTCTAACATTTTTCTAACAAAATTTTATAATTTGCTCAGTTTTTTCTCC
>JAZNMD010000181.1:0-29643 GCA_045579385.1 Clostridia bacterium | reverse complement strand
ATAATTTTACAATTAGTTTGTGTGGAAAATGGGGTTGCGGAAAAACTTCTATAATAAATATGGTTATAGAATCTATTAAATGTTCCGTTAAAGACTGGGCTGATGATGAAAAGCCAATTATTATCAACTTTAACCCATGGAATTATCCAGATAGAGACCAATTGATAAGTCAGTTTTTTCAAACGGTTTCGAGTTCAATTAAAGACAATACTAAAAATGGACAATTAAAAAAAGTAAGTGAGAGTATTCAAAAATATTCGTATATTCTTGCATGTGCCGAAGAAATACCTAAAATAGGATGGCTTTTTAAAATTTTTGGGAAAGGAATTCCTGAAAAACCCAATCTCGAAAGTCAAAAGAATAAAATTATTAATTTATTAAGTAATCAAAATCAAAAAATTATTATTGTTATTGACGATATTGATCGTCTTAATAATGAGCAGATTAGACTGATTTTTCAGTTGGTTAATTCACTTGCTGGATTTCCTAATATGATATATTTATTATCATTTGATTACGCTGTTGTTGTACGGGCGTTGGGAGAGGAACAAAAATGTGATGGTAAAGAATATTTGGAAAAAATAATTCAGGTTCCTTTTAATGTGCCGGAAGCAAGAAAAACACTGATACAAGATGCTTTTTTTAGTAAATTAAATGATATACTATTCGGACAAATACCTTGCCGAAATTTCGAGGAAGAGTATTGGAGTGATGTTTTTAATAATTGCATTTCCCCGTTTATACATAGTATGAGAGATGTAAATAGAATCATTAATGTGTATAAGTTCAAATATGAATTAATGCACGAAGAAGTCAACTGTATTGATTTATTAGCACTAACGGCATTACAGATATGTGAACCTGATATTTATAATTGGATATATAAGAATATTGACAGGCTAGTTGGCACAATTTATGGTATATCAACTACAGGGGTAGACCAAAAGAAAAATGCAGAAATAGAAAAAGAAGAGCTTGGGAGGTTCTGCAAAAACGCGGCGGGAATGCTACGCATCATACAAACATTATTCCCTAAATTTTCATATATTACCGGAGGGTACAATTCTCATAATGAAAGCGCTGAAGAACAAAGAAAAAAACAAAAATTAGCTTGTCCTGATAAAAAAGATTTGTATTTCAATTTATCTTTAGAGGATGTACAAATCAGTAATCAGCAGATTATGGAAGTAATAAACGAATATGATGAATCTGCTATTTGTGAATTTATTGAAAAACTAGTAGAAGATAATATAGTTTCAGAATTTATTCGGGAATTAATGGCATATATAGAAGATGTACCAGCGGAACGACTCTCTATGTTTTTCGATATAATGATTAAAATGCAGACGGACGATAGAAATAATGAAAAAAAGTCTATTTTTGCTCCTGTTCCATCCTATATGTGTAAAAATTGTTGTTGGGCGATTTTAAGAAGATTAGCGTCTAGCACAATTGAAGAATGGTTTGTTTCTAAGATAGCGGAATCCAATATAAATATATTTTCTGCAATAGTCAATATGGTGGTTGAAATTGAAGAAGATTATGGAAGAATTGGAAACGATATAGTATATGCATATAGGATAATCGATGAAAGTCAATTAGATAATATTGAGAAAATTATATCGAAAAAAATTAAAGAGTTTTCGGAAAATGAAAATATCCTTGCCGTTAAAAACCTATATGGTGTTTATCAAATATGGAAACGCCTTGATAAAGAATCAATGGATGATTATATTATAAGACAAATACAGGATATATATAGCTTAATTAAATACTTATCATTCTGTGCAAGTGTTTGGAGCGGAGGAGGGGATACTGGTTGGTCGTTTAAAGAAGATAGCTTTTCTGAGTATATAAGTGCAGAAAAAGCATATGAGAAAATAAAATCTTTAAAAAATACACACGAGTTTTCTGCTTTGGATATCAAGGACAAAGAAATCGCAATAGCTTATTATGTATGGTATAATACTGATAAGAAAGACTATCATAGTATTTCTCAAACGGCTATCCATAAATTGATTCCTGAATGGGAAGTGTGAGGTTAAATATTTACATTCAAAAAAGCTATCGGAGCGTTCTTCGATAGCTTTTTATATCCCCAACCCCTTGTGTACCAAGGGATTCCAGCTGTTGCCAATGCTTCCACATCCCACTGAATTGTGAAATGCCCCATTTCTCTAAGTGTTTTTATAACCTTATTGTCATAATCTCCGTATGGAGCACGGAATAATGTTGGTTTTTTCCCCGTAATTGCCTCAATTTTTTTATCACAATCCTCAACCTCTTTTTTTATCTTTTCTTCAGAAAGCTGTGTCATATGCGGATGCGTGTCGGAATGATTCATTATTTCGTGCCCGGCATCCGAAAGCTGTTTAACCGACTGTGGGAACTTATCGACCCAGCCACCCACTACAAAGAACGTTGTTTTAACCTTGTATTTATCCATAATTTCAATCAGCTTTTCGGTATCCTCGTTTCCCCAGGCAGCGTCAAAGCTGAGGGCAACCACTTTGTCGTCTTCCGCTTTTTGCACGCAGTAGATGGGAAGTTCTCTTTTTGTTCCGGTCGTAGACACCGCTTCACTTCTTCCTATGTATATAAGCGAAAGCACAAACACCGCAATGACAGCAAATGCAATTCCTGTCTTTTTAGTAATGACAAAAATCTTCATAAATTCCATTCCCTTTCAAAAATAGTTTATTAAAAATATATTCGGCTTTTTTATATTTAGAATTTTTTTAAATGGGAAATCTTATTAATGTTCTATTTCTCATATTATTCAAATATAAATAGCTATATATTAAAACACTTAAGGCTTAGGGAGTGAATTATTTTGAATACCGAAAATTACACAGAAAATAATAAAGTGGAGATATCCGGCACAGTTTTGACTGAGCCAGAATTTTCTCACGAAGTATACGAAGAAATGTTTTATACCTTTTTACTTGATACTCCCAGGCTCAGCGAAGCAAGGGATATTATAAAAGTAACTGTTTCCGAAAAGTTTCTTGTGGGAGATGGAATACAAACGGGCGACAATGTCAGAATTGAGGGTCAGTTCCGTTCCTACAACAACTTTTCAAGCACCGGCAACCGCCTTATTCTTACGGTTTTTGTCAAGAATATCGAAAAATTTGAGGAAGATGAGCCCTTCGATATCTCGAACTCCATTATACTTAACGGTTATATATGCAAACAACCCGTCTACCGCACCACCCCATTCGGGCGTGAAATTGCTGATATATTGCTTGCTGTAAACCGCTCCTACAACAAGTCGGATTACATCCCCTGCATTGCCTGGGGCAGAAATGCACGCTATGCCGAAAGGTTGAAGGTGGGCGACAATGTGATTATAAAAGGCAGAATTCAAAGCCGGGAATACCAAAAGAAAATTAGTGACACCGAAACACAGTCCAAGACCGCATTTGAGGTTTCAGTTGCGAAGCTTGACAAAACCTGTTTTGAGCCTTAATATTGCAGATAACAAAGACACGCCTTTTGCCGAGGCGTGTCTTTGTTATCTGTTTTTGTATAAATTTTTATTATTTTGCAAATCCTCCCTTTAAGATTAACTACAAAATAATAAGGGGATGTAAATCATATGACCGAGAAAAAATCACGAAGAGTTGTAATTATAAATAATATCGATTCTGAAAATATCGACCAGGCAATCTTTATCCTTAAGTCAAGTAGCCAAAAAGAAAAGGCTTCCCGCTCTGTCGAAAGCAATATTGCAGCCGAAGCACAGCAAATAATCGACAATTACATCCGTCAGGTTGACCGCATAAAAGAAAGTGACCCCAGCACAAAAGCAAAGCCTGAAAAAAGTTCACAGTCAAAAAAGTTGCTTTTTTTTGCCTTTATCACAGTCTGCCTTTTATGTATAGGGGTAAGCTTAACGCTTATAAGTCATCTGGGATAAGGCTTTCCGCCATGTTAAAAATTACCAATTCCTGCTCTTTTGCAAGACCTATGGTGTGTGCTGTTCCGCCGCTTTTGACGGTGTAATAGGAAACGCAATATCCGCTGTTTTCAACCATAACCCGGTTTCGTTTGTGCATACACCCTGTACAATATTTTTCGGATAAGTAAATCACCTCATCCGCTTCACTTAAAACATAATTATAAAGCTTTTTATCTTTAATGCTCCAACGCTCGCTCTGATCCTTGCAGGGAAGCACCATTACCAAAGACAAACCGGGAAATCTTTTTTTTATATCCAGTACAACTGTTGCCGCCATAAGATCAAATCCTACTGCACCTCCGGAAAGAAACGTGCTGACTCCTTTTGACAGAAGTTTTTCAATCGCAACCGCAGTTTGCCTGATAAGGATTTTTTCAAAGTTCCTTGGAATATATCTATGACCCGTAAAACAACACACCTTTGACCTAACAGAAATTTCTTTCATAAATGTTGCCTCTCTTTCACGAATAAATATGCCCCCTGGGCATATTTTTTTGATTTTTCAATAATTTATTTGCATTTTATACCAAAATATAATATAATCTATTGTAATTATCAAAGATTAGCTTTTGAGGTGTCCTGATGAATATTTTGAAAAAAGTTTTTATACTCTTCGGAGTATGTTTTATAAGTGACATAATATCTCATTTTCTCCCATTCCCCTTCCCGGGAAGCGTGCTTGCCATGGTGCTTGTTTTTTTACTTTTGTTCTTTGGAATATTAAAGCCTTCGCATTTTGAGCCCGTGTCGGATTTTCTGGCACAAAATATGGGGCTTGTGTTTGTGCCGGCAACTGTTGCCATTGTTTCATACGTTGATGTTCTGCGTAATATTTGGTGGCAATTCTTACTTATTTGTATCGTAACCACGGTTATAACCTTTGCAGCAACTGCATATGCAGTCAAGCTCACAATCCGTCTTATTGGCAAAGCAAAGGAGGCTAAGAAAAATGTCTGATATTTTAAACAGTCCTATTTTCGGGTTTACTCTTTGTATAGGCGCATATCAGGTGGCTCTTGCCATAAGAAAGCGCTTTAACTACGCAATCCTCAGCCCTATGCCCGTGGCGGCTCTTATCATAATCGCAATACTTACTTTGTTTAAAATACCGCTTGAAAGCTTTATGCAAGGTGCAGGCTTTGTTTCCATGTTCCTTGCCCCTGCAACCGCTTCGCTTGCGGTTTCAATCTACCGAAAGCTTGATATAATCAAAAAAAATCTCCTGCCGATACTTGTCGGTTCTGTTACCGGTGCATCAGCTGCACTTGTCAGCATATTTTTAATGTGCAGACTTTTTAATCTCCCCGACGACCTGACTGCAAGTCTTTTGCCCAAATCAATAACTGCCGCTTTTGCTGGCAATCTATCAGAACAGCTGGGCGGTATTGTTCCCATAACCATTGCTGCAGTTTGTGTAACCGGAATAACCGGTGCTATTTTTGCACCCTACTTCATCAAATGGTTCAAGGTGGATGATTCTGTTGCCGCAGGGCTTGCTATTGGTGCATCAAGTCACGCTCTCGGCACAACCAAAGCCATAGAAATAGGGGAAACCGAAGGTTCGGTAAGCGGCATCGCTGTTGGTCTTTGCGGAGTTGTTACCGTGATTATTGCAATTTTTCTGTAATTGCAAACAGGCTTGTTTTATGCCTTGTTGAAAATATTTTCTCTTGCGTATTTTATAAGCTCAGAATTTTGGTTCCTGCATTTTTCAAGCATTACTGCATCCAGCAGGGCGCGGAGTATGTCTCCCACAGCCTTTCCTTGAACTCCAAACTGTTTTTTGACATCTTCGCCTTTGACAGCAAGCTGTTTAAACGAGCAACACTGGCTTTCATGGATTATATTATTAAAAACTCTTTCCGTTTCCTCAAGCTCCCGGTCTTTAACGCCCAGAGCTTTTTTATATGTCCGTTTTGCCCCCAGTACTTTTAAAAATGCCTCTTCCCCGATTTTAAAAATCTCCTTTTTTACAAGATATGGGTCCGTCGGAAGCTTTATTTTTTGATAATCGCACAGGAGTTTTGTCTCTTTTTGAGTTTTATTGTCATATCGAAGTTTTTTTAAAATATTTACTGCATCCTCCCAGGCTACACCACAAATAAGCAAGGAAAGTCTTGTCGAAGCGTCCCTCTCTGCGAGCGAAACAGCCTCTACCACTTCTTCCCACAAAGTTTTTTCAAGCTTAACCCCAAAAATTTCTTCAAAAACCGCTTTGTATTCAGCCAAGACCTTCTGAGGTGTATCTGCCTCAAGCAGTTTGGAAAGCTCAGCAGATATTCGTTCTGCTGATATGTTTTTTAAAAGCTCTGAGGACGCAAAAACCGCATCCTTTGTGGAAGCCTCAATATCAAATCCCAGTGCAGCTGAAAATCTTAACGCCCTCATTATGCGAAGGGCGTCCTCTTTAAACCGTTGCTTTGGCTCGCCCACACAGCGAATAAGCCTGTCCTCTAAATCTTTTCTGCCTCCAAACGGGTCAATTAAGCCAGCTTCTTCGTTATATGCCATAGAGTTTATCGTAAAGTCCCGCCTTTTTAAATCCTCTTCTACATTTGCCGAAAAGATCACACTTTGGGGATGCCTGCAATCCTTGTAATCGCCATCTATACGGTAGGTTGTTATCTCAACGGGAATTCCCTTTGCAATAAGGGTTACAGTTCCGTGTTCTATCCCCGTGGGAATTATTCGTTCGTCCGAAAAAATCTCCATAATCTCTGTTGGTGTTGCCGAGGTGGTAATATCCCAGTCGACCGGTTTTTTACCACATAAAAGATCCCTTACAGAGCCTCCCACGACGAATGCCTGAAAACCGCTGTCGCTGATTTTTTTAATTATGTCCTCTACGAAATGCGGAAGCATCACAGAAAAGGCACCTCCCCGCCTTCAAGTTCCTGGATTATTTTTTCGAATATTTTAATCTTGATGTCAGCAACGAACTCGTTGTAATAGCTGTATGTCGGCAAATACTCTGCAGTACTGTTTGCGCGATATACGCCCTTGTGTTCCTTTGGAAGATTGATGTCGAATCTGTTTCCTGACTTAAGCGGTGTGTGACGAAGTGTGCCCTCCATTTCACTTGCCGCCTTGTCCGCAACGTGCAGTGAAAAATAAATAAGGGCCTCGGCGGACAAATCACGCGATGCATCTCCTGTCATTTCAGGCATTGCAAAGACGTCTTCTTTATCTCCTAAACGCAAGGGCAGCTTGTTGTCCCTGATACGAAAAAGTACTCTGCCCTTGCTTTCGCTTACTGTAACAATGATTTTGGTTTTTCTGTTTTTGTCTTCTTCACGGTCTTTAATGCAGCAATAAAGAATATTAAGAAAAACAAGCTCAAACTTTGATTTGTCAATCATTATATCCGCTTTTTCATTCGTTCTTATATCAATCTCGATATTTACATCTTTACATCTCGATATTGCCAGATAGAATTGTTCTGTAATCCCTTCAATAATATCTTTTATATAAAAACTTTGTATTGCCTTTTTGTCTGCAGGATGTTTCTCCATAAGATATTCAATAATATTACACATGCGATTAAGTTGCAGGTCGCAAAACTTTGCAAGCTGCAGTTGCTGTGCTGAGACGGCAGACAAAGGCTCCCTGAATTCAACTGCCTCAATCGCAGTATAATTCAACCTTACCATATGTTTAAGATTTGAAATCATTGAAAGCAGGTTGCTCTCTCCAAAATTAAAATACATACCGCACAGCTCCTTTCGTTTAATCCACAATAATTCTTTTATATACTGTCAGTTCATTATAACGACGGTTCTTTGTCAAAACATTGATGCAATCAATGTTTTGATGCCGCTTTATTGCGGCTAAGAAAGTTGCTTTTATAAAAAGTAACTTTCAAGAACCTAGTTTTAATAAAGTATCGGGAAATTGTTTTACAATTTCCCAGCCAAATGCTATATTTGGCTGGGAAAAACGAAAAATTCGTTTTTCCCTAAGATACATTCATTATACCTCTAACCCCCTATAAAGTCAAGGGAAATGCCCCTTCGTCCGTTCCTCTTATATTTGTTTTTTGTCTGTTATATTTTGTAAGTTTTTTTGTTTTTGGTATTGCTAAGTTAGCCTCATTATGTTAGAATAAACGTAAATTGAATTTCAAAATTACAGTGAGGTGTTTCATATGTTTGAAAATGCAAAATGGATAACTGATGTTGACTGGAAAGTGTGGTATGCCCCAGGGGCTGACCGTCCTCAACCCTACTTTGTACGGGATTTTGACATAAAGGCTCCTGTCAGCAAAGTAACACTTAATATATGCGGTCTCGGTCAGGGAGTATACTACTTAAACGGGGATCGTCTCCCGAACACTGTGCATCCAACTCAAAGGTCCGCTTATAACAAATCTGCAATATATAACACCTATGATCTTACCGATTATATTAAGAGCGGTATCAACCGTTTGGGAATTATCCTTGGAGGAATATGTCTTGTGGACCCTGAATATTCTTTCCGTGTTCCGACACCACGTATGATAGCACAGCTTGATATTGAATATAAAACCAGCGAGACTGAAACCATCGTCAGTGACACATCTTTTAAGTGTCATCCGTCGCCAATTCTTTTCAGCTTGCGCAGATGCGGCGAAAAATATGACCCAAGACTTGAAGTTGCCGGATGGAACCTCCCCGAAACTTCCACAGATACCTGGGACCACGCATTTATCTGTGCAGGCCCAGGAGGGAAACTTCGTCCTGTTACAACTCCCCCCAAAAAGATTGCAGAGGAAATTCCCGGTAAAGAAATTGCACCCGGTGTTTTCTCATTTGACGACAACATTTCAGGCTGGGTGCGTATTAAGATAAGGGGTACGCACGAAGAAGAGGTTTCTGTTCTTTACACCGAATGGCTTACCGGAGATGGCCTTCACGCATCGACAAACGGCTTCCATTGGACAGCTCACAAGGAAATGACCCATCGTGATGTGATTTACAGCGACCCCGACCAGGAAGTTACCTTTGAGCCTTTATTCTCTTTCCACGGGTTCAGGTATGTTGAGGTAACAGGTGCAAAGGATGTTGAGGTAACCGCAATTAAAGCTCACACCGACATAAAGCCTCTTTCTTCCTTTGAATGTTCCAGCCCGATACTCAACAAGCTTCACAAGGCTTGTGTGAACTCAATCTTAGAGTGCTGCCAGGGCGTAATGCTTGACTGTCCTCAGCGTGAACAAAACGAGTGGACAGGCGATGGTATGCTTACATCTGAGGTTGTGTCAATGGAATTTGACGCATATAATATGTATTACGAATGGATGAAGCTGTTCCAGGACGACCAGACTGCAGACGGGCATTTGTCTTCAATTATTCCCTGCCGCTTTGACTGGCCCTTTAACTTTGCCAACGGGCTTGACTTCAGCAGTGCAATTATATTGATTCCATACTATATGTATAAGTACACCGGTAACCGCGAAGTAATAGACCTGATGTGGGATAATATGGTTTTGATGATGAAATATTTTAAATCCCGCAGCGAAAACTGTCTTATGGACTTTGGCGTGGGCGACTGGGTGTCAATCGATAACCCCAGATGTAAAATCGAAGTAACCGACACCCTTTGGTATCGTCAGGACGCACTTGCTATGGCAGAGCTTGCACGGGTAACAGGGCGTGATGCTTCCGAATGGGAGGCTCTCGCCGAAGAAATACGCCGTCAGTTCAGGGAAAAATATATGTCCGACGGACAGCTTACAGACCGTCACTTTACCACTCTTATCGGCTCAGTTTATACAGGCATACTGACAGACGACGAAATCCAGTCCCACGTTGACGCTGCGGCACAGATTGTTATTAACGACAACAAATCATTTAAATGCGGCGTTCACGGTTTAAGAATGCTGTTTGACGTATTTGGTCGCTATGGCTACAACGACCTGATTTTTGAGGTTCTTACAAACGAAAAGGAGCTTGGCTATGCAAAAAGCTTGCTCACAGTACCAACAACCTTGCCTGAGCAATTCAACTTTGACTTTGAGAAAAATCCACAAAGTCTTAACCATCACTTTATGGCAACTGTCAGCGGTTGGTTCTTCCGCATTGTGGCAGGTATCAATGTTGACGGTTTTGGATGGGATACTTTAAGAATTGCCCCGTATGCGGTTGAAAATCTGAAAGAATTTACTGCTACAGTTCGTGGCATAACAGTAAAAAGACAGGCTTCTGTTTACTACATAAGCTCGCCAATTCCATTTAAGCTTGAGCTTGGAAGTCATTCAGGAAGCTATGACGCAGGCGAATACAGCTTTACAATTTAACGTTTATTACAACAAAAATGGTTGCAAGACTAATCTTGCAACCATTTTTTATTGTCCTTTTAAAAGTTTATTGCTTTACTTCGGTATTTCACATTGAGAACCAGTCCTATTGCTATCAGGTTGGTCAGCATTGACGAGCCGCCATAACTGAAAAATGGCAGCGGAATACCCGTTACTGGCATAAGACCTATGCACATTCCCACGTTTTCGATAATATGGAAAGCAAACATAGCAGCAACACCCACACAGATATATAACCCCAAGTTGTTGCGTGCCTTCATTCCTATCGCCAGGCATCTTATCACTATTGCTGTAAGCAGGATAACCGTCAACACTCCGCCTAAGAATCCTAATTCTTCACATATAACCGAGAAGATGAAATCCGTATGGCGTTCAGGCAAAAAGTTGTTGTATTTGCTTCCGCCCTGATAAAGACCGCACCCGAAGAATTTGCCCGAGCCGACAACTATCTTGGACTGTATTACCTGATACCCCGTACCTGACGGGTCATTTTCAGGGTTAAACAGGTTTATAATTCTTTCTTTTTGATAAGGTTTCAGTATAAAAAACCAGGCAATCGGCAAAGCAGCCGCAACCGCGCCTAATCCGCCTGCAAGATACTTCCAGCTGATTTTAGCTGCAAACAGCATTGCAATTGCAATAAACACAAAAACCACAGCTGTGCCAAAGTCAGGCTGAAGCAGTATAAGGCCGATTAAAATCCCCATATGAATAAGCAAAAATACCACGTTTCTGGGTCTGTCAATCAGGTCATCAACCTCAGAAAGATGCTTTGAAAAAGTAATTATAAATGCAATTTTCACAAGTTCTGCCGGCTGAATACCAATGAGTGAGCCAAAACGAAACCAGCTTCTTGCTCCGTTTTCATATGTTCCTATTCCGGGAATCAACACCAGAATAAGTAAAACTACTGAAATCAGGTACAAATAACCTGTAATCCCCGCAAGATATTCATAATCAAGCACCATAAGCACAGCTATTGCACATAATCCCAAAACAAGAGCCATTGACTGCACAAAGGTATATTTAAACGGCGACGGTGCCGCACTTGAAATCATAACAATACCAAAAACAGCCGCCCCCAGCACAAGGCCAAACAGCAAAAAGTCAAAGTTCTTTTTAAAATCGTTATGTTTGTTAAGATTATGAATGTTCAATTCCTATCTCACTCCTTAAAGCTGAGTGCAACGCCATCGCCTATCGGCACAATAGCTGTACTGAAATTTTTATTGTTTTTAAGCATTTCAAGATATGCACGCAGGCGTCTTACTATGGTAATTTTCCGCCTTACCACAAGCTCGTCTGTTGCTGTCATTCCCTTATACAAAATATTATCGGAAATCAAAACTCCGCCTTTTTTTAAAAGCCTTGTGCAATCGTCAAAAATCTCCATATATTGTCCCTTGGCAGCATCCACAAATATAACGTCAAAAAGCTCTTTTCCTGCCATTTCTTCAAGCACCTGTCTACCATCGCCACGAATAAGTCGGATTTTTTCGCTGAGCCCGGCTTTTTTGAAATTTTCCTCTGCAATATCTGCCATCTCATCAGACAGCTCAACCGTTATCACTTCAGCGTTTGTTGCTCTGCTCATTCTTATTGCCGAGTACCCAATCGCCGAGCCTATTTCAAGAATTTTTTCTGCTCTCATCATTTTAAGCAGGACCTCTATCAATCGTATACTCTCCGGTTGAGAGATAGGCACCTCGTTTTTTTTGGCATACTGCTCCATTTCAAAGAGCTGTCCTTCGCTTTGAGGGATGGTATCCCTTAAGTATCGTATTATATATTCATAATTTATATTATCCTCTTCTATCCAGGCTTTCATTCAGGCACCCTTCTTTAATCAGTTTTTTAATTTCCGTTTTGCAAAATCCGCACTTTTTCCAGATGCTCGGCGTGTGTTTTGCTGAAAAGGTTTTCACTTCCGTCCATCCTTGCGGCAAAATAAAGATAATCCGTGTCCTCAGGATAAAGTGCCGCCTTTACCGACGCCTCTCCGGGAGATGCAATCGGCCCTATCGGCAGACCCCTGTTTATATATGTGTTGTAATCCGACTTGATTTTTGTATCCGCATTGGACAAGATGGTTTTGCGTTCCTTGAGTATATACTGCACTGTTGCACATGACCCCAAAGTCATATCCCGGTCAATCCGGTTGTAAAACACCGACGCAACCTTTCCACGTTCGTTGTCATTTGCTGCTTCTCTTTCTACCAAAGACGCCATCGTCACAATTTCATCCAATGAATATTTTGTACCCGACTGTTCATAAATAGGCAAAACCCGTGCTTCGAATGCCTCAAGCATACGATTTATCGCACTGTGTTCGCCTTCCCCTACAAAAAATTCATAGGTTGCAGGGAACAAGTACCCCTCTAAGCGATTTTCTTTTCTTTTTATATCTTTTATAAATTCAAAATCAAACTCACCCTCATCAAGCTCTTTTAAAAACGCATCGCTGTCCACAATCCCCGCGTCCTCCAGTCGCTTTGCAATCTGCCACGCCTCAAGTCCTTCGGGTATCAGCACGGAAACAGTTTGGTCAAACGTAAGGTCCGGTGCGGATGTAAGCTTTTTGATTATCTCTTTGTAGCTTTGATTTTTGTTTAAAATATGTCCTCCCTGCTGAAAAACCTTGTCGCCCCCAAGCTTTTCATACACACGGAATAAAAGTGGATAACGTATCACTTCATCTTCTTTTAAAATAGTCGCAATATCACTTACCACAGCGTTTTCAGGGATAATTACCGTTAGCGTTTCGTCCTTTTGCCAGCCAAAGACATCCCCCAGAACTAAAACTGCCTGAATCAGTATAAAAACAGCTGCTATTACACACAAAAAAATCCATACTTTTTTGAGGTCAAGCTTTATTTCTTTATTGAACAGATTTTTAATCAAGGTTATCACCCCGCAACTTTTAAAAGAAAGAATTTTACGCACACCACAACAACACTCAAAATCACCGGCAAGCTTAATATACTTGTAATAAAAAGAGAGCCTGAGCTGAAGATGCGATTTCTTTTTATTTTATTTTTCTGTTTCACAAGAGTCATAAAAAGTGCCACAAAAACCACCGAAGCAATCGCAAGCGTCCCCCACAAAAACTCCGCTATATATGGCACGATATATGCACCGAAAAACAGTGCAGTCAGATTGCTGAATGCATGATAAAGCATAGCGGCATAAAGTGACTTTGTTTTAAGCATAATGATTGAAGCTGTTATCCCCATAAGCAAAAAGCCCGCAAATTCGCTCATTTTGAAATGCAGTAATGCAAAAATAAAACCCGTAAATATCACTGCCCCTTTTGTATTACACCGACTGTAAGCGTGGAATATAATTCCCCTCATCCAGAATTCCTCCAAAACCGCGGGAACTATAACCAATGCACCAATTCCCAGTATTATCTCATACCACTGGGTTGCAACGGGGATTACGTCAGCACTTTGCTTGTCAAAAAAAGTGGTAAGCAGATAATTTGCAGGAATATTGAGTACCATCATCACAAACTGCCCCGAAACGCCAAGTCCGATTGCAAGCAGCCCCTCAAGCACGCTGCATCTGCTCAGGCAAAGTTCTTTTTTGACCCCTTTGCCGCTCCAGATAGTGTGAGCATAAATACTGATGGGTATGCCGATGGCAATAAGCTCAACAAGGGCAATCCGGATATACCGATGAGGCGGGTTTGCCATAAAGCTTACCGCCGCTTCGATTGTTATTTCTGCCGCAAACTGCGCCAGAACAACCCAGAATATCATCCATCTGACACTTTTGACACGTTTCCTGAGAGCATACTTTTTATCCGACATATAACCACTCCAAAAAATCAGGCGTACTGCATTGAATCAAGAATCTTCCTGCCCTCGCCAGCTTTAAAATAATCAACGATACTTGCACCAAACAACATAGAAGCACCTGCTCCCTTTGCTGTGATTGTATTCTTATCTGTGACACACAAGATGTTTTGCACCTCTGCACCGATTAAATGCTTTTCAAAGCCGGGGTAACAAACCGCTTTGCGTCCGTTTAATGCCCCACTTTCTCCCAAAATCAATGGAGCAGCACAGATAGCCGCCATTAGCAGCCCCTCACTTTTGCAAAGTTCAACAGAACGCTGTACAGTGCTGTTTTTTTGCAAATTTGTGGTACCGGGAAGTCCCCCCGGCAGAATAATGCCATCCATAGAATCAAAATCGATTTCAGTTTCCAATATATCTGCCTTGACTGCTACGCCATGGCTTCCGCTGACAATCCGGTCTCCAATCGACACGGTTTTTATGTCAAGCCCTGCACGTCTTATAACATCTAAGGAACCTATTGCCTCGGTCTCTTCAAAGCCATCGGCCAAAAACATATAAAGCATTTTTGCATCCTCTACTTTCCTTTGAAAATCACTCTTAACGCAAATTTTGGAAGTGCCATAAACCGCCCTATTCTTGACGGATTTTTAAGTATTCTGTACGCCCATTCAAGATTTAGCTTTATAAATATTTCCGGAGCACGTTGCGTAACCCCAGCAATAACATCTAAGGTTCCGCCAACGCCCATACAAAGATTTACGCTTAGCTTGTCCCGATGAGCCGCTATCCATTTTTCCTGTTTGGGTGCCCCCAGACAGACAAGCAAAAGTTTGGCGCCTGACGAATTTATTTCTTCAACGATTTTCTCTTCGTCCTCGGGTCTGAAGTAACCATTTCTTGTTCCTGAAATCAAAATTCCGGGGTATTTCTCTTCAAGCTTTGCCTTTGCCATATCAGCAACCCCAGGTTTTGCACCAAAAAGGAACACTCCATATCCTTTTTTTGAAAGCTTTTCCAAAAGGGCACAAGTAAGGTCAAACCCTGCAACGCGCTCAGGAACAGGCTGCTTTAATATTTTAGCACCATAAACCACACCTATCCCGTCTGCTGTGCAAAGATCGGCAGAATTTAAAATTCCCATCATTTCTGCATCTTCGCACGCAAGCATAATAATTTCAGGGTTTGGCGTAAATATTGCTGACGCTCCATCACTTTCCAAAAGCGCCTCCGCCTTGGAAAGAGCCTCGTCAAACGTCACCTTGTCCACATTAACCCCAAGGATATTTACCGTATTTCTCATAACTTTCCTCCGTACTAATCCAGACTCCAGTCAATAGGGGTCTGTCCCATCTGCTTTAGGATTTCATTGGTTTTTGAAAAATGTCTGCAACCGAAAAACCCATTGTATGCCGAAAGCGGGCTTGGATGCGCCGCCTCCAGCACTTTATGTCGGGGATTTGTAATAAGCTCTTTTTTGCGACGGGCGTTTCCACCCCACAATATAAACACTATCGGTTTTTCTCTCTCGTTAAGCAGCTTAATCACCTTGTCGGTAAAATGCTCCCAGCCCATACCCTTGTGGCTGTTTGCTTCGCCTGCCCTCACGGTAAGCACCGCATTAAGCATAAGCACTCCCTCTTTTGCCCATTTTACAAGTTCGCCATGGGCGGGGGGTACAAACCCGATATCTTCTTTAAGCTCCTTATACATATTCTTAAGCGATGGCGGTGGTTCAATCCCCTTTTTTACCGAAAAACACAGCCCGTGCGCCTGCCCTTCGCCATGATATGGGTCCTGACCGATAATTACCGCCTTGACACTGCTATATGATGTGTATTTAAGTGCATTGAAAATGTCATACATATCGGGGTAAATCCGCCTTTGATTATACTCCTTTATGAGAAACGAACGCAATTTTTTGTAATAGTCTTTTTCAAACTCTTCTGCCAAAAGAGCATCCCACTCATTGCCGATGTTAACCATATTATTTCCTCAAAAATCTCTTAATCTTTTTTGTGGTAGTTTTTTCAAACTCAGTATCACGGAAGATAACCTTCTGCACCTGTTTGTATGACGGTAAGGTCTTGTTAAGTGCCTGCACCTCTGCTTTTATTCTGTCCTTTTCTTCTTTGAGCTCGGTATAGATTTCAGCACAAATCACGCCTCCGTCGTCAAACACAAGCACTTCGCCAACGCCTTCAACCTTCTGGATAACAGCTTCTATTTCCTCAGGATAAACATTCTTTCCGTTTGAAGTAATGATAATATTCTTTTTTCTTCCGGTTATGAAGATAAAGCCTTCTTCATCTATTCTTCCTATATCGCCTGTGCGGAACCATTCGCCATCAAACACCTCAGCAGTTGCTTCGGGGTTGTTGTAGTAACCAAGCATAACAATGGGGCCCTTGATCAAAAGCTCTCCTTCGCCCTTTTCGTCAGGGTTATCAATCTTTACTTCAACGCCGGGGATAGGAAGCCCTGCACTGCCAAACTTGTAATCGTGATTTCTGTCAGTTGAGACAATTGGCGAACACTCGGTAATACCAAAGCCGCCGATAACAGTAATACCCAAATCCTCAAAGCCCTTTGCAACCGTCAAATCAAGCGGAGCACCGCCAACTATCAGCATTTCAAGATTTCCGCCAAATGCAGCTATAACAGATTTAAAGAAAACTCTTCTTAAATCAATACCAATCTTTCGAAGTGCATTGCTGACCTTAATCATCACTTTAAGCAGTTTATCTTTGCCTGTTTTCTTAGCATTTTTCCAGATTCCCTTATAGAATGTATCTGCAAACAAAGGTACAACTGAAATATGTGCCGGCTTTAATGTATTTATATCTTTTAATACATTTCTCAGGTTGTTATTTATATAAGTTCTGTACCCTGCATACACCTGACAAAGCACACTTGCCATCATACCAAAGGTATGATTGAGCGGAAGTACTGCTACTGTGTTGGGCGGCTCTAAAAGGTTGCTGCAGCTGTGTGTCATATCAAACAAAAGGTTTCTCTGGCACAGCATAACGCCCTTGGGATTGCCTGTTGTTCCCGAAGTATAGATAAGAGCACACATCTTTTCAACGTCCTGAGAAACCGCTTTTACATCAACCTCTCCCGATGCAATCAATGCAGCTCCCTTTTCAAAAAGCTGTTCGAGATTTGTAATTTCTTCAAAAGCTTCCACGCTTGGCATATCAGCCTTAACTTCTTCAATTATACCGGCTTTTGATGCAGAATAAACAAGAACTTTTGCCTCGCAATCATTTACCAAAGTCTTGATATCTGCACCCAAAAGCTCCTTGTCAATCGGAACAATAATGTTTCCGCTGGCAATTGCCGCAAAATATGTAACAATCCACTTATAGCTGTTTTCGCCATAAAGTGCGATTTTATCATCCTTTAACCCTGCTCCCAGGAAATATGCAATAAGATTGTCGATATCGTCAGTAAACTTTGCATAATTTACCTCAACATCTTTTTTATTTTCTTCAAACATAAAAGCAATGTTGTCCTTGTAATTTTCCCTCATAAAATCTACAAAGTGGCGGAAATCATTGATCTCCGGCATTTCATAATAGGGATAGTGGTTGTTCTTTTTCATTTAAATCATCACCTTTCAAATTTTTTATTTATTCCGCGAGTTGGGAGGCATCTGCCTCAGCCTCAATTTTTTCATCTGCCAATTTAATATATTTTTCTGTGATTGGATACACAAAAAAGTTTGTGGTAAATGCCGAAACTGCGACCAGCAGCACCACTTCAAGAAGCATAAACAACAACAAGAACATAAGGTTTGCTGTAAGCGCAAGCGTAAGTGCTATGCCGATATGTAACAGAGCAAGTACAACTAACAGCAAAAGATTTTTAAATAAATTCGAAATCGCAAAAGCAAGCGAATTTTTAAAAAGCTGTGCAATTGAAAGCTTGAACGTTACCATCAGCTGATAGATATAAAAATGCATCATTATATAAATTATGACTATCGACAACATAAACGCCGTCAAAATCACTCCTGCACCGCCCATATTGGAGTAGAATTTAGCAGCAGTACCCAGCACGAAGCAAACCAGAATGTCCAAAATCCAGACAATGAGCGCCTGCCCGAAATTAGACTTTGCGTGCTGCCAGAAGTCGCTCCAGACCCAAGCCTGCTCTTCACGAGCAAAATTTCTAACTACAAATGATGCCCCTGCGGTAACGGGTCCCATACCCAAGAACACCATAAAAAGCAGCCCCACAAAAAATCTTATCGAAAAATCCAACCAGACAAGGCTTACCATTATCTCGTCCGGGTTCAATGAAACTTGCGAATTTGTTTCATTCGAGAATAAAAGAAAAGAGCTTACTGAATTTGTAATCGGCGACGAAATCGCCCCTGCAAAAAACATCACAACAATTAGTGTCGGTATTGCAGAAATTACATAAAGTACGCTCAGCTTACAAAGGCTCCAGAGCTTCATCCAGAGAATTTCAAAAAATATAGAAATTCTGGGAGTCCCCTCGGGGCGCTTGTTAACCCCTTTCCCCGGCCTTTGATAATTGTTTCCAAAAAACATTATATTTCCCCTCTTAATTTAAAATACACATTTAATATTTTAACATATTTGCACAGTGATTACAATATTTTTATAAAAAACAATTTGTAAATTTTTTTACAGAAAGTCTCTAATGACAAACAAAAAAACCCGCACCGGACATCTGTTGTCCGACACGAGCCTTAATGATTAAAACAAAAAGATTTTAAGGTTTGTCAAAAACAACCTTCAAAGATAAGGCTTACGCCTCAACCTTTATAACTTCTTTACCCTTATAATGTCCACAAGCCTTGCAAGCTCTGTGAGGCATTTTAAATTCACCACACTGAGGACAAGCTACCATACCGGGAATCAAAAGCTTCCAATTTGCTCTTCTTTTATCTCTTCTTGCTTTAGATGTTTTTCTCTTTGGAACTGCCATATCAGCTACACCTCTTTCCAATCAAATATATTTTTAACAAAAGCGTACACCTTTGCATAATCTACTTAAAACAGTTTGTCCAATATATCAAACCTTGGGTCAACAGGTCTTGTGTCGCACCCGCAATCCCCCAGATTAAGATCTGCACCGCAGCTTGGACACAGTCCGCGGCAATCTTCCTTGCATAAAAGCTTGGACGGAAGCGAAACAATTATCGTATTAAGCACAAGCTCTGATAATGAAATCTGACTTCCCTGAAAATAAATCACATCGGGATTTTCTCCGCTTTCGGCTTTCATCGATTCCTTTCTTAAGGTCTCGCTAAGCACACACTTAAATTCATCCTTAAACTCTCCGCAACATCTGTCGCAAGCGCAGAGAAGCATTGCGGTTATATCACACGAAAGTTCAATACTGCCGCCAATGTTTGTCATCTGCCCCGAAACCTTAACAGGCTTAAAAAACACAAGTCCTGCCTCGCTTGCAGAAAGCTCAAGTTCAGCTTCAACCGGCAATGTCTTTCCTTCATAATTGATAATCGGCGATAAATCAAGCATCATTTTTAACTTCCCCGATAAAAGAAAATGTGGTGGGCACAATAGGGCTCGAACCTATGACCCTCTGCTTGTAAGGCAGATGCTCTCCCAGCTGAGCTATGCGCCCACATAATTGGCTCTATTGAATTGCTTGTTAAAAGGAATGGTGGGCACAATAGGGCTCGAACCTATGACCCTCTGCTTGTAAGGCAGATGCTCTCCCAGCTGAGCTATGCGCCCATACCTTAAAATTCACGCTTCATCAAGAGCGTCAGCAATCATTATACACAAAATATATATATTTGTCAACATTATTTTTAAATTTTCAAAAAATTTTTCCCGATATACCTCTTAAACCAAAGTGAGTCGGCTTAAAAAGCAAAAAGTTAGCCGCAAAAGAATTCTTTCATGCGGCAAACCCTTGATAATCCAAAGTTTAAAAGCTAATCTAAGCTTCCTTACTCTCCAAATAGGCGTTGATTTTATCAACAAGCTCGTCTGCATCAGTACCATGCACTATACAAGCCTGTTCTATGCTTTCGCCGCTTGCCGATGGACATCCTAAGCAATGCATTCCTATCTCAAGGAAAAATGGTGCTGTTCCGGGATCCAACTGAAGAACGTCAAGTATTATTGTATCCTTTGTTACTTTTGCCATTTTCTGTATTCTCCTTTTATGTTAATTCATTTCCGGTATTGCAAAGACTTTTTATGCAGCACCGGCTACATTTACAGTATACCCCATTTTTATAATATTTGCAAGTACTTTTAAAGAATTTCTCTTCGAGTATGTTTGTCGTAAAGGCTACTTCCAAGGCTGTCAATTACAACCACCGCAGGAAAATCCTCAACCGTAAGACAACGCACAGCTTCAGTTCCCAAATCCTCATACGCAACAAGCTCCGCCGATTTGACGCACTCTGCAATCAAAGCACCCGCACCGCCAATCGCACCAAAATATACACTTTTGCACTCTTTCATCGCAGAAATGACTTCAGCACTGCGTTCGCCTTTGCCAATCATACCCTTAAGTCCCAGTCTGATAAGCGAAGGTGCATATGCGTCCATTCGTCCGCTTGTGGTTGGTCCGCACGAGCCAATAACCCGTCCCGGAGCTGCAGGCGCGGGTCCGGCATAGTAAATAATTTCTCCATCTATTTTGAAAGGCAATTCCTCGCCACGAGCCAACGCCTCTGTCATCCTTTTGTGCGCTGCATCTCTTGCAGTATATATCCTGCCGCTGATCAAAACACGCTCTCCACATCTGAGCGTTTCAACGACCTCTTTGCTAAGCGGCACAACTATTCTTTTTACCATTTTTTACTCCTGTATTTTTTTAATCTGACTTTTATTTGTTAAAAAATTATTGTAAACCAAAAGGCAAATTTTTACATTTTATTTTTTATAGCGTAAAATAGGGGTTTTCCCCAATTTCGACCTTTTTCTACCCCGATTTTTTAAATAAATAGTTAACAATGTGGATAATGTGAATAAGTCTGTGAATAACTTATATTACGCTATTCTTTGTCCACACTCCGAATTATGTAAACCAAACTTTAGATTTTTTCAGTTTACATAATCTAAAAAAATTTTCTTTTAAAGCCTCTTGACTTATCTGATTTTTTGTGTTTTAGGTAAAATTTTTATCGCTTTTTATATGTCCTCAAATCGTTCCATTTTCTTTTTGACACGTTGCAAAGCATTGTCAATTGACTTTGCCGGTTTACCTAACGCAACCGCAATTTCCTGATAGGATTTACCCTCCAGATAAAGCTCCAGTACAGAACGTTCAAGCGTGCTCAAAACCTCATTCATTCTGTCAGTAAGGAAGGCTGTGTTTTCCTTAGCTATAAAAAGTCGTTCAGGGTCAGCGTCCACAGAACCTGCCAAAATTTCTTCCAGGCCACCATCTGCATCACTTTCATAAGCAGGATAGCTTAAAGAAACGTACGAATTAAGTGGCATGTGCTTTTGCCTTGTCGCAGTTTTGATTGCGGTAAGTATCTGCCTTTTTATACACAGCTCCGCAAATCCCCGGAAGGAAACAAGCTTGTCCTTGTCAAAATCCCGGATAGCTTTAAAAAGACCTATCATCCCCTCCTGTATGATATCTTCCCTGTCTGCCCCTGCCAAAAAATACATTCTTGCCCTGGCGCGGACAAGATTTTTGTATCTGGCAAGAATGCATTCGGTAGCAATATCGTCCTCTTTAAGTGAAAGCTCCACCAACTGCTCATCCGACAATCCGTCATAATCTATGTACACAGCCTCTCACTCCTTTCCTTTAAGAAAAGGGGCTGCACCTTAACAAATGCAGCCCAAACCTTTATTTTATTTTAAAAGCTCCATTGTTTCCTTGGCAATCATAAGCTCCTCGTTGGTCGGTACAACCAAAACGCGAACCTTTGAATCGTCAGCAGAAATATCCATCTGCACACCACGGATAGCCTTTTTGTTCTTTTCGTCATCAATTTTGATGCCAAAGTTTTCAAGGTTTTCAAGGATTGCTGCTCTCATAACAGGTGTGTTTTCGCCAATACCTGCAGTAAAGATAACAGCATCAACTCTTCCCATCTTAACCATATACGCACCAACAAACTTTCTTACGCTCTCAACGAACATTGAAAGGGCAAGGTCTGCACGTTCATTCCCCTCAGCCTGTGCAGCTTCAAGGTCACGGAAGTCTGAGCTTACGCCTGAAATACCCTGAACACCTGACTTTTTGTTGAGAAGATTGTCAACTTCATCAAGGCTGAGGTTTTCCTGCTCAGCAACAAATTTCACGATTGCGGGGTCAATATCGCCGCATCTGGTACCCATAACAACACCCGCAAGAGGAGTAAAGCCCATTGATGTGTCAACTGATTTTCCGCCGTCAACAGCTGTGATACTTGAACCGTTACCCATATGGCAGGTAATCATTTTAAGCTCTTCGGGCTTCTTGCCAAGCATTTTTGCAGCTTCAAGAGATACATACTTGTGTGAAGTACCGTGGAAGCCATATCTTCTTACTTTGTGCTTTTCATAAAGTTCATAAGGAACAGCATACATATAAGCTTCCTTTGACATTGTCTGATGGAAAGCTGTGTCAAAAACACCAATCTGCGGTACGCCGGGCATTGCTTCTTCGCAAGCCGCAATACCGATAAGGTTTGCCGGATTGTGAAGAGGTGCAAGAGGAATACAATCCTCCAGAGCCTTTTTAACGTCTGCATCGATGATAACCGAGCCGCTGAATGTTTCTCCACCGTGAACAACTCTGTGTCCCACTGCTGAAATTTCATCCATACTCTTGATAACACCGTATTCCGCACTTGTGAGAGCATCAAGCACCATACGGATTGCATCGGAATGGTCTTTCATATTTTCCTGAATAACAATCTTTTCGCCGCCGTCGGGAGTGTGATTCAGCTTTGAACCTTCAATCCCGATTCTCTCACAAAGACCTTTTGCAAGAACCTTCTCTGTTTCCATATCAATAAGCTGATACTTAAGTGACGAGCTTCCTGCATTTATAACCAAAATTTTCATAGATATCCTCCTCCTGAGTTTTGAGAAATTATAACAAGTGTCCTTTGTCGACCATTATTATAAAGCTAGTTTTTTTGTGCCTGAACACATGTGATTGCAACAACGCCAACAATATCATCAGCACTGCAACCACGTGACAAGTCATTTATAGGCATTGCTATACCCTGAGTAACAGGACCGTAAGCCTCTGCCTTTGCAAGACGTTGAACAAGCTTGTAGCCGATATTTCCTGCATCCAGGTCAGGGAATACCAAAACGTTTGCATGGCCTGCAACCGGGCTGTCAGGAGCCTTGGACTCTCCGACGGACGGAACAATTGCCGCATCCAACTGAAGCTCGCCATCGACTTTGAGTCCCGGGTTGTTTTCCTTACAGATTCTGGTAGCCTCAACCACCTTGGTTACGTCATCGTGCTTTGCACTGCCCTTTGTTGAGTGTGAAAGCATTGCAACAACAGCTTCTTCCTGAACAAGAAGTTCAAAGGATTCTGCCGAGCAAGCCGCAATTGCAGCAAGCTTTTCAGGGTCAGGATTTTGTTCAAGACCGCTGTCAGCGAAGATGAATGTTCCGTTGGAGCCATACTCACAATCAGGAACAACCATAAGGAAGAATGCTGACACAAGCTTTACACCTGGTTTTGTCTTTATTATTTGCAAACTTGGTCTTAATGTATTCGCAGTGGAGTGACAAGCACCTGAAACAACGCCATCTGCATCCCCTGCTTTTACCATAAGGCAGGCATAATACATATAATCGCCCAAAGCAGTTGCTTTTGCTTCTTCATATGTAAGCCCCTTTGACTTTCTGAGTTCAACAAAAAGGTTTAAATATTCCTCTGTTTTTTCGTATGTATAGGGGTTGATAATTGTTGCCCCGCTTATATCAAAGCCTTTACCGTACTTTTCAACTTCCTCAGGAGTTCCGATAATAACAATGTTTGCTATATCCTCCTTAAGTACTTTTTCTGCAGCCTCGAATGTTCTCGCATCCATTGATTCGGGAAGAACAATTGTCTTCTTGTCTGCTCTGGCACGATTCTTTATTGTGTCCAAAAACTTACTCATATTACGCCTCCGATAATTAAAAATAACAATAATTTATACTTATACATTATATAACAATTTTTTCATATATGCAAGGTTTACAGGCAAATTTTTGTTTTTTTACAGCAAAACTCTTCCATTTGGATAAAAAATTGTATATAATAATTATAGATTGTAATCAACGCTTTGATAAAGAACCATCATTTTAAATTCAGTGAGGTACGACATATGAAAACTGCCGCAATAATATGCGAATATAACCCATTTCACAATGGTCATAAATTTCATATAGAGGAAACAAGGAAAAAGACTGGTGCGGATGCAATAATTGCCCTGATGAGCGGTAACTTTGTTCAGCGTGGCGATGTGGCTGTTTATCCAAAGGAACTGCGGGCAAAGCTTGCTGTGGAAAATGGTGCTGACCTTGTTCTGGAGCTTCCCGCCTGCTATTCCTCTGCGTCGGCAGAGCTTTTTGCAAGCGGTGCTGTGAAAATCCTTGACGCCTTGGGCAGTGTTGATTTTCTTTCTTTCGGAGCAGAAAGTGATGATCTTGCGTCCATAATGGAGATATCTTCGTTTTTGGCAAACGAAACAGACGAGTTTTCGAAAAAGCTTAAGGAATATACATCAAAAGGGATCTCTTTCCCCTCCGCCAGAGCAAATGCCACGGGAGATTTTTTAGGGGCTTCTGCAAAAGAAGTTTTGTCTTCCCCCAACAATCTTTTAGGCATTGAATACTGCAAGGCACTTGCCCTGCTTAAAAGCAGTATCACGCCTGTTCTTATAAAGCGAACGGGTGCAAGCCACGATTCTGCAGAGCCTTTATCCGACACCGCCTCGGCAAGTTATATCCGTGAACTTATTTTAGGCGGAAACTTTTTGGAAGCCTCACACTATATACCGAGTGCTGCTGTTGAAATTTTAAAAAATGAGGCTCCGCACTCTTTAAAGGCACTTGAAAAAACAGTATTTTTCCATCTTGCCAGAATATCTGCCGAAGAACTTGCAAAGATAGCAGATGTTTCAGAGGGGCTTGAAAATCGTATTAAGGCAGCAGCGTTATCCGCAACCTCACTTGAAGAACTGGTTGACCATATAAAAACAAAACGCTACACACACAGCCGCATAAGAAGAATTGTTTTATCTGCACTTTTGGGGTTGACTGACGCTGACAGAAAGGCTGACCCTTGCTATATAAAAATTCTTGCACACAACGAGACGGGGAAAAAGCTCATTGCTGACGCAAAAAAGAAAGCCACGCTGCCGATAGTCAGAAACACTTCCCAGATAAACAAGCTGGGTAATTCGGAAATCAAAGATGCGTGGGAACGGGAAAGAATTTTTGACAGTATATATAATTTAACTTGATATCAGAAAAGTATTCAGCCATCCGACAAAGGATGGCTGGTTTTGTATAGTGAAAACCACGCGACTATCGCGTGGTTTTCGTTATACAAAAAAAGAGACGACCGAAGTCGTCTCTTTTAAAATCTGATTCAGATTAAATTATTTAATTCTGAGGTCAGCGTCTGTCTTAACGATGATAACATCCTTAACCTTACCTTCGTAAGCTCTTACATATACGTGGTCAGCATAAGACTGAGCTTCTTCCTTGTCAGTTGTTCCGTTGCCATCTGTATCTGTTGTACCATCCATTACGAATGTACCTAAAGCTACGTCATCAAGGTAAGCAGTAACATTTGCAGTACCATCATAAAGCTTTTCAAATGCTCTGAAGTTAGCATCTGAACCAACCTTTACAGTCATGTTAAGACCTGTACCGTCGATTACGTATACATTTTCAGCCTGGCTGAGCTTGTATTCCTTGTTTCCGTCAGTACCAGTTACATAATCTGTGTAAATTGTTGCAAGTGTTGAGCTATCCTTGTAAGCAACAACTGTACCACCAGCAAAGATTTCCTTTGTAGTTGTATCGTTAGCGTTTGTAGCCATTGAAACCAATGTAGTAGAATCGTTGTAAGCTGTTCTTACATCTGTAGCAAAGTCAAATACCATCTTGATATCTGAGATAAGACCATCGCTGCCAACCTTAACCTTAACAACGTCACCAGCTGTGAGTGCTACGCCGAGGTCTGTCTTAGCGATTGAAGAAACGCCTTCGTTAAGTTCGCCGTCAACATAGTAGCTGAGGATGTAGATAGCTTCGCCATCATCATTTGTGCTTTCGCCAACTTCTGTAATAACAGCAAGACCAGATGTTGCGCTTGTTGCAACTGTATCAGCATCGATAACGATAATGTTGCAATCGTCAGCCTTAGCATCAGCATATTTAGCAGCAAGTGTGTATATGTTTTCGTCATCAAGGTCTGCAAGTGTGCCAACCTTACTGTCAGTTATGCTTGTGTTACCAGCACCACCAGTGAAACCACCAATGATAAATACGATAGCATCTTCGTCTACATAACCGCCGCCGTTTGTAAATCTGCTGTTGTCAGCATCAAATTCAGCAGAAGTGTTGTCAGTAGTAGTCATAACTTTAAACTTGTCATTGTCATGACCTGCAACTGTGATTTCAGAAATCTGACCAGCTGAGTTCTTAGTATACTTAACAACATATCCCTTAAGAGCAACAATCAAGTCTTCAAGAACAGTATCCTGTGTACCTGTTACAGCGCCTTCGCCACTAGCTGTTATATCAACAACTACATCAGCAGCAGCCCAACCAGTTGAATCGATTGTCCATGTATCCATGTTTCCATCAGCACCAGCTGCGCCAGTTGTATTATTTACAGCGTCTACTGCTACATTAATCTTAGCGTTCTTCTTAAGTGTGAGAACTTCTACACCGTCAGCTGTAACCATCTGAACCTTTGCAGCGTATCCATCACCTGAGAAGTCAGCAACCTTAGCTTCAACAGCAGCAACATAACCATAGTTAGCAGCAGCGCCACCAGCAAGAGCACTATCTTCGTCAAATGCAGCAATCTTGCCATACTTGTCAATGTAGAATGTACCACCTACACCAATTTCAAGGTCATTTACGCCTGCTTTGTAAGCGCTTGTTGCAACATCATACCAAGTATCTTCAATCTTGTATGCCTTTGTAGCAGAAGTCTTTGAAGTCTTTGTTGATGTAACTGTACCAATAATCTGATTTGTAACAACTTCAGCAACGATAATTGTTGAGTTATCCTTGTTAGCGATAACTGAGAGAACATCCCATTCGTTGAGTTCTGCAGCGTCAATTAATTCGCCATCTTTGTAGATTTCAACAATCTTGTCTTCACGGCCAAGTTCAATACCAGCCATTACGTTACCATTTGAAAGAGTTGTGCCTGTCTTGAAAGCAACCATATCTTCTGTAACCTTCTTAACAACTGCTGTAGCAGCTGCTTCGATGATAGCTACATCATAACCATTGTTTTCGTCATTGTCAATAAGAGTGATCGTACCACCATAGAGACAAGGAACTGAAGGAATAGCAGCATCAAATACAGCCTTGTTATTGTTTACATTGTTGCCAGCAACTATATTTTCACCATCAGAAACACATACATTGTTGTATACTACGGGTGCATCAAAATCAATATCAACTTCTGTTGTATCGTTTGCGCCATCTTTAACATAGCTGATTTCTGTACCAGCAGCATTGATGCCAGCATATGAATCAAGATCAATTACGAGAGTATCATCTCTGTTTGTATCAATAGCGATAGAAACGAGCTGATAGTCATCCATAGCATCTTTCTTAGCATAACCGATTACGCTTCTACCAAGATATGCACCTTCGTCTATGTCCATACCGCCTGTGTAGTAGGTACGATCAGCAGCAGCCTTCAAGTTGCCATTGTTGTCATAGAAGTCTGAGTTGTTTGTCTTGTAAGCATCCTTTACATCAATCCAGATGCCAGGGCCCTTGTCTTTGCCTGTGTTAGAAGTGTTAAGTGTGATTTCGCCTTCGCTTGCAAGAGAAATGCAGTCAGCATCTTCAACAACACCACGAATTTTAACGTAGCCAAGGTTTTCACTCATAAGAGTTTTGTAATCTCTCTTATCTTTACCATCAGCAATTTCGTATTCAACTTCGCCATTGGTGTTCCACTTTGACTGAACCATGAGAGGTGTGTCAAGAGCGTTTTCAAGAAGCTGAGCAACTGTACCACGGTTAGCATCCTGACCTACTGCTGCGTTAGCAACTGCAAGTGATACATCGTATCTCTGAGCTGCAGCGAGCCAGCCTGCGGGGTAACCACCGTTCTTTTCAGCAAAAGGTGTGTAGCCAAGTGTAGCCATAACCATCTTAACAGCCTGTTCGTACTTAACCGGATCCTCAGGACCGAATGTTCCGTCGCCATAGCCGTTGATGATGCGAAGGCCAGCAGCGTTTGCAATGTAACCGGAAGCCCAGTGGCTAGCAGGTACATCAGTAAATGCTGTGTTAGCAGAAGCCTTAGCTGTTTCGCCATAGCCCTGGATACGAGCGATAAGCGCAGCCATTTCTGCTCTTGTAACGCCGTCTTCAGGCTTAAAAGTACCGTCTTCGTAACCTGTAACGATTTCGAGTTTGTTGAGTGTTTCAACTGCTTCATAATATGCACTGTCTTCTGTAACGTCACTGTATGTTGCACCAAAAGCAACAGTTGTGAGCATCATAGCGATAACGCAAATAGAAGCAATCACTTTTTTGAGATTTAACATAGTCTCAAATCCTCCTTTAAAAAATATATATTGTTTTAATTTTTTTACAACATTATGAATATTTATTTCGAAGCCACTTTAAGAATCACGCTGTCCGCATTTTTCTCGTCGGATGCTATTGTAAAAATCCTTACGGATTTTCTTTTAACAGTGAAAACATCTCTGTTTTCACAATCCTTCGCTAAAAACAATTCACTGGATTGTTTTCTTAACGCTGCGGCTCCTTTAAAAAATATATATTGTTTTAATTTTTTTTCATAAGTAAATTAGATGAGAGATACAATCCCTCCACCACGCTTTGCGTGGTCCCCTTCCCTTTACACAAGGGAGGCTTTGAGTTGTGGTAGATAGATACAAATCACGCACCTATCCCTTTAACTTACCTGATTATAACACCAATTTGCCGCATATGTCAACACGAATTTAAAAATGTAACAAACTTGTAACACATTTTAAATTCTTTTGTCAAAATAAAAGCGGCTTCAACTACATATTGATAAAAAATTGGTCTTTTATGTCATATATTGTAATACTATCTTTCAATTCTGTCAAGCTTTTTTGCGAAATTTCGTGGAAAAATATTCGTTTTAAAGGTTTTTTTGTAATTTTTCGAACGAATACACTTCGCACTACATTGTCGTTTGATTTTTAATTTGCATTTTTTTAGGATTTTCGTCAATATATCTTAAGGTTTCTTCATAATCCTGCCGATTTCGAATGATGTGATCAAAATAGGATCTTTGCCATACAGATCTGCCGACCCGCTTGCTAACTGCGCCCTTGAATTGCTTAATTATCCTCGATATCGTAGGAGCGAACTGTGTTCGCCCGTGTTCATTTTTTGAGATGGAGA
>JAZNMD010000180.1:0-11930 GCA_045579385.1 Clostridia bacterium | reverse complement strand
GACATTGTTCTTGATACACTACTTGCTGTTAAGAATATTGACATTCAGTGGGGTAACCATGATGTTGTATGGATGGGTGCCATGATGGGTTCGCCGGTATGTATAAGTGTGGTGCTTGCAAACAGCCTTAAGTATGAAAATACAACATTTTTGGAGGAAGGCTATGGTATCAGTTTGCGTAGTCTTGAGCATTTAGCAAGCAGAAATTATACAGGTAAAAACAGCACAGAAAAAATGTATAAAGCAATTTCTGTGATAAGATTTAAGTTGGAAGACACTTTGATGCATCTTAAAAAAGAATTTTCAATGACAGAAAAAACAAGACTTGACAAAATCGATTTTACGGATATGACGTGGCAGGGGTATAAACTTAACACCGATGAGTTCCCGACTGTAGAGAAAAACAATCCGTTTGAGCTTACACCTGATGAAAAAAAGGTCATCGAGAGACTCACGCATAGTTTTAAAAACAGTAATAAAATGAAAAAGCATCTTAATTTTATGTTTTCCAAGGGAAGCATTTATTTATGTTATAACGGAAATTTGTTGTATCACGGGTGTATTCCAATAGATGAAAATGGCGAATTTACTGTTTTTAAGTACGAAAATAAAAAGTACTATGGAAAAGCATATATGGATTTTTGTGAAAGAAAATTGCGTAAGGCATATAACGAAAAGGATAGCGAGGCAGCAGATTTTGCGTGGTTTTTGTGGTGCTCGCCATTTTCTCCGCTTTTTGGGAAGAAGAGTATGGCTACTTTTGAGAGGATGTACTTAGATGATAAAGAAACCCACAAGGAGGAAAAACAGCCATATTTTAATTTGTGGAATGATGAAAAAATATGTAACAAAATAATGGCAGAGTTTGATATAAATTGTGAAAAAGGTCATATAATAAACGGACACATTCCCGTTAAATTCAAAAACGGAGAAAGTCCGGTAAAAGCAAACGGTAAGCTTATTCTTATTGATGGAGGAATGTCAACGGTATATCGCAAAAAGACCGGTATTGCGGGGTATACCCTTATTTATAATTCCTATGGTCTTGCAATTACGTCACATTCGCCATTTGAAAGCATAAATTCAATTGTTGAACAAAATCGTGAAATGGTATCACAGAAATATGTTTTTGAAAAAGTTGACACAAGAGTGCTTGTGCAGGACACGGATAATGGGAAAAGGCTTTTAGACAGTATAAAGGATTTAGAAACTCTGATGTTTCTCTATGAATCAGGGGTTATACCTGAAAAATCCGTTAAATGATAAGTTTAGTAAATTTCCATGGGAGGAATAGTGAATGGACATAAGACAAAAATCTTTAGAAAAGCATTATGAATGGAACGGGAAAATAGAAGTTATTTCACGTGCCCCAATCACTTCAAGAGAGGATTTGTCTCTCGCATACACCCCTGGTGTTGCAGAGCCTTGCCTTGAAATAAACAAGGATATAAATAAATCTTATGAACTTACACGTCGTTCGAACCTTGTTGCTGTTATTACCGACGGTACAGCAATACTCGGGCTTGGAGATATCGGCCCTGAAGCGGGCATGCCTGTGATGGAGGGTAAATGTGCACTTTTTAAGACTTTTGCTGATGTTGACGCATTTCCTCTTTGCATAAAGTCTAAGGATGTTGACGAAATTGTTCGCACTATATACCTGCTTTCGGGAGGATTTGGAGGTATCAACCTTGAAGATATTTCTGCTCCACGTTGTTTTGAAATTGAACAGAAACTTAAAGAAATTTGCGATATTCCGATTTTTCATGATGACCAGCATGGAACAGCAATAGTTGTTGCCGCTGCACTTATCAATGCTCTTAAACTGGTTAAAAAAGAGATGGGAAAAGTAAAGGTAGTAATTAACGGTGCAGGCTCTGCAGGTATTGCTATCGGCAAGCACCTTATGAATATGGGTGTTAAAAATCTTACTTTTTGCGATAGGTTTGGGATTATCTCTGAGGGAGACATTAATAATAATACTGCCCAGGAAGAGATTGCAAAAGTAACAAATCTTGAACACAAAAAGGGAACTCTTTCAGATGCACTTATTGGTGCGGATGTATTTATCGGGGTCTCTGCTCCTGATCTAGTGACACCTGAAATGGTAAAAAACATGGCTGATGATGCAATTATGTTCCCTATGGCAAATCCCAATCCTGAGATTATGCCGGATGTTGCAAAGGCGGCAGGAGCAAGAGTTGTAGGAACAGGACGGTCGGATTTCTCAAATCAGATTAATAATGTTCTGGCTTTCCCCGGAATTTTCCGTGGTGCACTTGACTCTAGGGCGTCTTGCATAAATGAAGAAATGAAGGTCGCAACTTCGTTTGCTCTTGCATCTTTAATTCCGGATGACGAGATAACAGAAGAAAACATAATTGTTCCCGCCCTTGATAAAAGGGTTGCACAGGTTGTAGCTGAAGCGGTTATTAAAACTGCCAGAGAAACCGGTGTGGCAAGGATATAATAAATACAAAAAGCATATAATAGAGTAAAACATTAAAAAACACGTCATTTTCGTCGTGTTTTTTTGTATTTCTGGTTGAAAAAAGCTTTACAGTGTGATAAAATATAAAAGTTAAAAAAGCTAAAATAATTGAATTTCAGAACTAAATCAAAGAAAAGAGGTAAGCAGTGAAATGTTGGAGATCAAGCAAGTGGAAAACAGTGTTTGGGGTAATTGTCTCAGAATGGCAAACAGTACAAATGAGTTGCTGATTACTCTGGATTTTGGACCAAGAATTATAAGCTTTGCCCCACTTGGCGAAGAAAATATGTTTTTTGAAGACGTGAATGATCTTAGTAACACTGCTGATATTCCTGACGAAATGGCAGCGATGTACGGTGTGGATAAGGGCGTTTGGCACATAAGAGGCGGACATCGTCTTTGGACAAGTCCTGAAAAGAAACCAAGAACATATTATCCTGATAATCAACCGGTTAAATATGAAAAAATCGAAAATGGAGTTTTGGTTACTCCGCCTTTTCAGGTGGCAAACAATATACAGATGTCAATGGAAATTACAATGCCTGAAGAAAATTGCGTACATATAGTTCATCATATAAAAAATATCGGTAATTGGGACGTGGAGCTTGCACCTTGGGCACTTACAGTTCTTGCACCAGGTGGAACCGAAATTTTCCCATTACCTGACAAAGAGACGGGACTGCTTGAAAACAGACATATTGTTCTCTGGCCTTATACAAAAATGACGGACAAGCGTGTTACCTGGGGAGATAAGTTCATTACTTTGAAGCAGGACCCGAATGCAGACTGTGCTTTTAAGCTTGGTCAACTGAGCCAGCATGGATGGGCGGCATATTTTAACAAGGGTAATGTGTTTGTAAAATATTTTGATGTTACGGAAGAAAAAAATCATCCTGACAGAAACTGTAACTTTGAGACATATACATCAAATCTGATGCTTGAGATGGAGAGCGTTGGTTCTTTTGAAAAAATAGCTCCGGGCGAAACAGTATCTCACAGCGAATGCTGGTGTACTTATAAAAATGTTAGCATTCCGGAAACCGAGGAAGAATGTGCTGATTTTGCAAAGAAATATGTTGAGGACTAACAAAGTGGTATTTTTTATGCCGATATGCAAAGGGGAGGAACAGGGGTTTATATGAATACTGTTATTATTGGATGCGGTAAGGTTGGACTGAAGCTTGTTGAAAAACTGAGCCAGGAAGAAAATCAGAATATAACCGTTGTTGACACAAATGAAGAAATAATCAATAACATCGTGAGCAAATACGATGTAATGGGTATTGTCGGGAGCGGCACTGCTATTGATGTGCTTACCCAAGCAGGAGTAGAGGAAGCCGATATACTTATAGCAGTTACCGGCTTTGATGAGCTTAATTTGCTTGCTTGTTTTATTGCGAAAAAAGTTGGTAATTGTCAGACGATTGCACGGATAAAAAAACCTGACTACAACAAAGAACTTTCTCTTTTCAAAGACGATCTGGGACTTGCGATGGTAATCAATCCTGATTTTACAGCGGCAATGGAAATTGCGAGAGTTTTGAGATTCCCGTCTGCTATTGAAATTGATACCTTTGCAAGAGGACGTGTAGAAATTCTTAAATTTAAGGTTTCAGAAGGCTCTCCGCTTAACGATATGGCAGTAAGCGATATAAATTCTAAATTCAATACAGATATACTTGTGTGCGGGGTTGAAAGAGGGAGAGAAGCATTTATTCCGGACGGAAATTTTGTTATTAAAGAGGGGGATAAGGTTAGCATTGTTGCAGCACCTTTAAGTGGCTCGGATTTTTTCAAAAAGATAGGTATAAAAACAAACCGTGTCAAGGACACAATTATTGTCGGTGGAGGAAATACTGCTTATTATCTTGCTGAAAAGCTTTTGAGCAGGGGAATAAACGTAAAGCTGATAGAAAAGGACAAGGCACGCTGCGAAGAACTTTGCGTGGCACTGCCTAAAGCTACGATTATTAATGGCGATGGTACAGACAGAAGTGTTCTTGAGGAGGAAGGCATTGAAAATGCGGAATCTTTTGTGGCTCTTACCAACATTGATGAAGAAAATATAATGCTGTCCCTTTATGCTAAAAGCCAGATGGATGGCAAGGTAATAACCAAGGTTAACCGTGTTGCTTATGATGATATAATAGAGGGTCTTGAACTTGATACAGTGATATACCCCAAGGATATTACTGCGGAGTATATCGTTCGATTTGTGCGTGCTAAAAAGAACTCTCTTGATTGCGATATAGAAACAGTTCATCTTATCCTTGATAACAAAGCGGAAGCTCTTGAGTTTTTGATAAAAGAAGATTCTGCTGTTACCGGGGTTTCATTGGAGAAGCTTGCTATTAAGAAAAATGTAATAATTGCTTGCATACATCGACCGGGTAAAGTAATCATCCCTCGCGGACAAGATGTGATTTTGCCGGGTGATACGATTATAGTTGTTACTACTGAAAAAGGATTCAAAGAAGCAAGTGATATTTTAGAGTAGGAAGATGTTTGCTGTATGAATAAAAAAATTATAATTTATACTTTGGGATGGGTACTTATTTTAGAAGCTTTATGTATGCTGCTGCCTTTTGCTTGTGCTTTGATTTATCACGAAAGTGCGGCTTCAGTGTTTTTGTTATCTTCTGCTATATGTCTTGTTGTTGGATCGCTGCTTAAAAGCATTAATCCAGAGAATCGCAGAATGTACCCAAAAGAAGGTTTGGTTGTTGTTTCTTTAAGCTGGATTGTTATTTGCCTTTTTGGAACATTACCGTTTTTCATATCTGGAGAAATTCCAAACTTTTTTGATGCTTTATTCGAAACTGTTTCAGGGTTTACAACCACAGGGGCAAGTGTGCTGAGAGATGTGGAAAACCTTTCCAGAAGCATGCTTTTTTGGCGTAGCTTTACTCATTGGATAGGTGGCATGGGTGTTTTGGTGTTTTTGCTCTCAATACTCAGGATATCCGATGCAAATAATATTCATCTGCTTAAAGCAGAAAGTACTGGGGCAAACGTAAGCAAATTTGTTCCGCACATTAAAACTACTGCAAAAATTCTATATACTACCTATACATTACTGACAGTTTTGGAAATTGTTTTGTTGATTTTTGGCGGTATGGATGTGTTTGAAGCAATTACTTTATCTTTTGGTACAGCCGGCACAGGCGGATTTGGTGTTCGTAACACAAGCGTGGCAGATTACACATCTTATCAGCAAAGTGTAATTACTGTATTTATGATGATTTTTGGTGTGGATTTTTCTTTGTATTACCTTTTGTTTATCAAAAAATTCAAGGATGTATTAAGGTCAGAGGAACTCCGTGCTTATATAATAGTAATATTGTCAGCTATAATCTTGATAAGTGTTAATATTTCGGGATACTTTACAAATATATGGGACACCATCAGACACAGTGCATTTCAGGTTGTATCCATTGTTACAACGACGGGGTATTCTACGGTGGATTTTAATGGGTGGCCTGAGTTTTCAAAAATAATATTGGTTCTGCTTATGTTCATAGGCGGTTGTGCAGGAAGCACAAGCGGTGGTATAAAAGTTTCACGAATTCTTATAGCATTTAAAACAATCATTAAGGAATTAAAGACTGCTGTACATCCCAAAAGCACTCACAAAATTTCGCTCAGCGGAAAAGTGGTGGCACATGAGACAATTCGTTCAGTCAATATATTTGTAATGGCGTATTTCTCTATTTTTGCGATTTCTCTGCTACTTATAAGCATTGATAACTTTGATTTTACAACCAATTTTACTGCACTTGCTGCGACCATAAATGATGTAGGACCGGGTTTTTCTGCTGTTGGACCAACGAGTAATTATTCCGGATATTCTGATTTTTCAAAGATTATACTATGCCTGAATATGTTGGTGGGCAGACTTGAGGTATTTCCTATGCTGATTCTTTTTTCGCCGTATACCTGGAAAAAATAAAAAGTTTAATGCGATTTATAAGTATTTTGAATTGTCACAAGGGGTAATTTATGCAAAAAATTAAATCATTGTCATTGCTGTTTATGACAGCAATGATTTGGGGATTTGCTTTTGTAGCACAGAGAATAGGTGCTGATTATGTTGGGCCTTTTACATTTAACGGAATACGATTCCTTTTAGGTGCGTTTTCACTTATACCTGTGATACTTGTTTTTGAAAAAAGAGAGATTGATTCTCGCTTACATAAGAAAAAACTGAAGGTTACTGTCTTATCAGGGATGGTTGCAGGGTTGGTTTTATTCACAGCGTCAACACTTCAGCAATTTGGAATAATAATTACAAACAGCGCAGGAAAAGCAAGCTTTCTTACGGGTCTTTATACTGTAATAGTTCCTGTTTTGGGGATATTTTGGGGCAGAAAGACAACACCAAACATCTGGATGGGAGCAATTCTTGCAGTTATCGGTATGTTTTTGATTTGTGTAAATGAAAAATGGCAAATTGGTTTTGGCGATGTTATATTGATAATAGGTGCTTTTTTCTGGGCTTTTCATATTTTAGTCATAGATAAATTTTCTGATAGAATTTATTCTTTGAGGTTTGCTGCTGTTCAGTTTGCATTTTGCGGAGTGTTTGGAACACTTCTTGCCTTGACTTTTGAAGATATTACAACACAAGGTCTAGTAGGCGCAGCTGTACCAATTTTATATGGAGGTCTTTTGTCGGTAGGCGTTGCTTATACTTGCCAGATTATAGCGCAGAAGTCCGCTGATCCTACTTATGCATCGATTATACTATCTACCGAATCTATGTTTGGAGCAATAGGAGGAGCGGTAATTCTTGGCGAAACAATGCATCTGCGTGGATACTTCGGTTGTGCGTTGATTTTTACGGGTGTTATAGTTTCGCAGCTTGTGTTTAAGAAGAAGGACTTGAAAGCCACTTAACAACTAATTTCCCCAACATACGTTCGTGCCGATGATAATCGGCGAAATAAGAAGACACTTAAGAGATAATACTCCAATGCGTGTCAGCCGCTCTTTAAGGGATACAGCATACAAAGCTCTTTCGGCAAAGGAGCGTCTTATGAATGAGAACTCAAAAGAGCCAACTATTGAAGAAATTGCCCGAGCCATCGAAATGACCCCCAAAGAAGTCTCAAACGCACTTGATGCCATTGTGGACCCGGTATCTCTTTTTGAACCTATTTATCACGATGGAGGAGATGCAATTTTTGTGATGGATCAGGTGAAGGACGAGAAAAACATCGATGATTCATGGATTGAAGAAATCTCAGTCAAGGAAGCTATGACACATCTTAATGACAGAGAAAGAAATATTTTGGAATTGCGGTTTTTTTCGGGGAGAACACAGATGGAGATTGCAAGTGAAATTGGTATTTCTCAGGCCCAGGTATCACGCCTTGAAAAGAATGCTCTTGACCATATGAGAAAGTATTTATAATGGTTAATAAGTAAATTAACGGGAGGGATTTTTGTGTACAAATTTGACGGAGAATGTGCTGTTTTTATCGATATTGATGGAACCCTCCTTGGGACAAAAGAAGCTTTAGAACAAAATATTAAAACAATTCAAAAATTTCGCAAACTTGGACACAAATTTTTTATTTGTACGGGAAGAGGAACTGCTTATATCGAGGAATCTCTTGGCGTAGATAAAAATTTTGATGGAATCATCTCAGGCTTGGGTGCTGTTTCAAAATTGGGAGACAAGGTACTTTTCAGACGACTTATGCCTTTTGAGGTTACCAAAGAATTTTGTAAATTTGTATTAAAACACGATCTTCCGGGGGTGCTTGAGGGAGAAGAAAATATGTATTACTTCGGGGCCCTTGAAAAAGTATATAATGTTGGAGATGAAAGATGGATAAAACTTACAGTCGAAAATTTGAATGAATTAATTATTCCCCAGACTCCGATTGAAAAATATACGATTCTTGGTAAGATACCATTGGAGCTGGATCAGATTTTAGGTAATGAATTTACGGTTTTCCGCCATATAAACTATGGTGAGGTGCTTCAGAATAATTGCGGAAAGGGTAAAGCTCTTCTCGAAACGATAGCAGAACTTGGAATACCTGTTGAAAGAAGCATTGCTATCGGAGACAGTTTGAATGATTTTGATATGCTTGAGGCTGCGGGGATTGCAGTAGCAATGGGAAATGCGGTTGATGAGATAAAGCAGATTTCAGATATTATAACAACTGATGTGGACGACGCAGGTGTGTCGGCTGCGTTGCTTGATTTATTCGGTTAGACGGGAGCAAGGTAAATGGATAAAAGGTTACTTATAATGGTTAATCCCAATGCGGGAAAAGGAGTTATTAGAAATAAGCTTCTTGCAATAATAGATTCTTTTGTTAAAGATGGATGGGCTGTATCAGTTCATATAACTCAGGGAACAAATGATGCCTTTGAGTTTATAAAAAATAATGCCGATAAGTTTGACAGAATTGTTGTATCCGGTGGAGACGGAACGATAAATCAGGCCATTTGCGGTTTAATGACAATTGATAAAGAAAAACGTCCTGAAGTTGGATATATACCTGCCGGTACGGTAAATGACTTTGCGTCAAGTATTCAAATTCCGAAAAATATTATGAATGCAACAAATACTGTGCTGAAAGGCAATCCATTTAAGTGCGATATAGGTGCGTTTAATGATAAGAACTTTGTTTACGTTGCGGCTTGTGGTGCGTTTACCAATGTTTCCTATGAGACTCCTCAGGTAAATAAAAACATTTTAGGACAGCTTGCTTATTTTCTGGAAGGCATAAAGCAACTGCATGCCTTACCTTCACATAAAATGAAAATCGAGACTGAGAATGATACCTTTGAAGGCGAATTCCTTTTGGGGATGATTTCAAACAGTAACCATATTGCAGGAATTAAAACCGGAAAAGCATTTAAGGCTCAGCTTAATGATGGCCTTTTTGAAGTTTTTTTTGTCAGAAGTCCAAAGACCCTGATGGAGATGAGCGATTTAAGCTGGCATTTGCTTAAGCAGGATTTAAACACAGACGCAATAAAGTTATTTCGCACTGACAAAATAAAGATAACATCAAATCAGCCTGTTCAATGGACGTTGGACGGGGAATTTGGCGGGTCAGTAAACGAGGCTCAGATCTGTGTGCAAAAAGAGGCTGTAACTTTGCTTGTATAAAAGGAGGTTTGCTAAATGGAGAACACACCTAATTCGATGCGTAAATACATAGCTATTTTCGGAAAAACCAATTCTGGCAAATCAAGCCTTTTTAATGCCATTATCAATCAGGATTTGTCAATTGTATCTGATGTGAGCGGAACAACAACAGACGCTGTCTCAAAGGCGATAGAACTTCCGGGATATGGTGCGATTACCCTTGTTGATACTGCCGGAACGGAAGATGAGTCGATTCTGGGCGATAAAAGATATACAAAAACAAAGGAAATATTATCAAGGTGTGATTTGGCTCTTTATGTCAAAGATATAAACGAGCAAAATAATACAGAAATTGATTTCAAAAACATTCCTGTAATTGACGTATATACAAAATGTGATATAGCTGATAAAGCGTTGATTGAGTCAACGAAAATGGATTTTCCTGATGCTGTTTTTGTTTTTGGATATTCTGAAGAAACTTTATCCTTATTGCTGTTTAAAATGGCAGAAGAGCTAAAAAAGCAGCAAAGAGATGACGAATCAATGCTTGCTGGTCTCCTCAACAAAGGCGATACTGTTCTGATGGTTATCCCAATAGATTCTGCTGCTCCAAAAGGAAGATTGATTTTGCCCCAGGTACAAGCTCTCCGGGATTGTCTTGACAACGGGATCCGTGCAATTTCAGTAACGCCTGATTTGCTTGAAGAAACACTATGTGATTTCAAAGATATAAAACTGGTAATAACAGATTCTCAGGTTTTTGATTTTGTAGCATCACGTGTGCCAGTGGAAATCCCATTAACATCATTTTCTATCCTACTTGCCAATCAAAAGGGAGGTATAAAGCAGCTTATAGAAGGAACAAAAGCAATTTCTTTGTTGGAGGATGGGGATAATATTCTTATGCTGGAGGCGTGTGCTCATTCTGCTACACACGAAGATATAGGAAAGGTTAAAATACCAACTTTACTTAAAAGAGTAACAGGCAAAGAACTTGTTTTTACCCATATGTCAGGATATGACTTTCCGGAAAACATAGAAAAATATAAGCTTGTTATACAGTGTGGCGGATGTATGATAAATAAAAAGACAATCGAAAACCGCCTAAAAGAATTTGAAGAAAAAAATATACCTGTCACGAATTACGGGGTGGTGCTTGCATACCTTAACAAAATTCTGGACAGGGCATCAAATATATTTTTAAAATAAAAACAAGAAAGGTGGAATTAATGTGGAAACAACATTGGTTGTAATGGCTGCAGGTATGGGAAGCAGATTCGGGGGACTTAAACAAATGACTCCGGTAGGACCTAAGGGTGAATTCTTGATGGATTTTTCTGCTTACGATGCAAAAGAGGCAGGTTTCTCAAAGGTAGTATTTGTAATTAAAAAGGAAATGGAAGAAGAGTTTAATAAGATTGTTGGAGAGAGAGTTAAAAAATACATAGATATTGACTATGTTTTTCAGACAACAGACGAACTTCCTGTTGGCAGAACAAAGCCTTTTGGCACTGCTCATGCAATTCTTTGCTGCAAAGATAAGGTAAATACTCCGTTTGCGATAATTAATGCAGATGATTACTATGGCAAAGAAGGATATTGCAAAATCAATGAATTTTTACAAACTGCCAAAAAAGGAGAGTTTGCAATGGTTGCGTATGACCTCGATAAAACTACTACCGATAATGGCACAGTAACAAGAGGTGTTTGTCAGGTTGAAAACGGATTTTTAAAAGGTGTTCGTGAGACCCAGGGCATTAAAGGCTTTGAATATACAGAAGATGATGGAATTACTCATTCACTTCCGGAAGATACAATTGTATCAATGAATCTTTGGGGATTTACGCCCGAAATGTTTGACTATTTAGAACGGGAATACAAAATCTTTAAGGAAACTGCTGACTTGATGAAGGCAGAATATCTTATACCAACAGTTGTAGATACTTTAATCAAAAGCGGCGAAGCAACTGTTAAGGTTCTCAGAAGCTCCGATCGCTGGTATGGTATGACATATCGTGAAGACCACGAAACTGTTACAACTGCGATGAAAGCCTTGTGCGACAGTGGTGCATACGAAGGTATTTCGTAATAAGGTTTAAGAATAATAACTAAAAAGCTGCAGCAAAAATTTGCTGCAGCTTTTTAGTTTGTTTCACGTGATTTTTTTATACCGTCTAAAATAATATTTTTTGCTTTTATTGCATCCGCAAGGTCGAGCGAAGGCATGTCTTTTAAAGGATACGGTATGCCAAGCTCTTTGTATTTTGATACGCCCAGTGCGTGATACGGTAAAACATCCAGAGCTTTAATATTTTTAAGTGACCCGAT
>JAZNMD010000179.1:0-2803 GCA_045579385.1 Clostridia bacterium | reverse complement strand
AAGCTAAACGCTTTCCTATAATATGTCTGTTGCGTCTGCAACGAGACAAAGGTAGGAAAAGTTTAACACAAAACGTTCTTGTGAACCGTTTTTTTTTGCAAAAGTATTATTTTTCCTTCTCAAACCGATAATTCCTATGGATAAAAATGCGCCTATATACTTTAAATCCGCAATATCATTGGGTTTTGTGCCCAAATCCCTTACACTCCTGCCACCGCCTTCCAACTCTCTATAAATAAAGAAGATAAGGGTGGCAGGAGCCGTGCCACCCTCCATCCGCTCCTTACACCCGACACGTTACAAAGCTTATTGCGAAAGCTTTATAACGCATCGCCGATAAGCTTTATAAGCTTCTGCGGGAAGCTTTAGAAGATGCAAGGTCTCGGCATACGGTTGCCAAAAGGTGAAGACAAATTTGGAAAAGGCGAAGACGTTTCCGCCATACGCGAAGGCGAAAATAAAATTCGCGACGGCGTATTAAAAAAAGGCGAGCTCAAATAGTTTATTTCACCAACTCTTGAAGAAGAAAACAAAATTGTTGAAGAAGCATTTCCTGTTTTTCTTCAACCATTTTTGGTGCAAGGAGTGACAGCAGGGTGGCAGGAGTCCTGCCACCCACTAAACACTGACAAACAGTCACTTACAACGCGGTGGCAGGAGTGCAAGGAGATTTGGGAAAATCCTTGAATTTCTACATTAATCCAATAAACTCAAATCAATATCAGGGACTATAACCTCAGCAAGTTCATCCTTAACAAGGAATCCCATATAAAGAGGTATGGTAAGAATCTCCTCTTCGCGTCCTACATTATATTTCCCAAGTTTAATGGCATTATTAACATGATAAATATTTTTGTTCTTCAGAACTGTTTTTAAGCTTTTTGTTTTGCCTGATTTTGCCTTGACTTCAAGCACGACGCATTCGCCCTTGTAGCGTACAAGGAAGTCCAATTCAAGTCCACTTTCCTTCTGAAAGTAGTACAACTTTTGTCCTGACTTACAAAGAAAATCCGCCATAAGATTCTCGAATATAGCGCCTTTGTACCCTAAAAGATTGCCTTTTAGGATGTCTGCTTGGGTGCCGTAATCAAGCATAGCCACGAGAAGTCCGATATCCGTGGTGTACAACTTAAAGCAATCCTTAATAGAATTACCCTCAAGCGGCAGTTCTGTAATCTGTGTATTATAACATCTCTTTGCTATACCGGCATCTTCAAGCCACTGGATGCTACCTATATACTGCGAAGAGCGTCCTCCCTTGCGTACTACAGAATACTGGAATTTCTTATTATCCTTGGCTAATTGCGTGGGAATTGACTCGAAGCACTCACGAATACGAGTTTTGTCTGCATCATCAGCATACTTGACCATATCCTCCTCGTATTCAGCAATAAGGTTACGCTGTACTTTGTATGTAAGCTCTATATTTTTGGTTTCAAGGAATGTATTCACAGCCTCGGGCAGACCTCCAACTATGACATATCTGTGCAACAATTCCATCATCACCTTGTGAATACCATCAGGAACTACCGTTTCATTCTCAAAGCACGCTTTCACTGCATCAATAACCTTGTCGTTGATTCCATTTGCCCACAAAAACTCCTCAAAATCCAATGGAAACATTTCGACCACAGTCTCGTACCCAACAGGGATAGAGTCTTGGCCGTCCCCCATTGTCTTGTCGCTTTTACCATATCCCCTTACCCCCAAGAGTGAACCGGTTGCGATAACATCAAAACGCCCGTCTATCTGAAATGACTTTAATGCTGTTCTTGCCTCTCTGCACTCCTGAATCTCATCAAGAATGATGCAAGTCTTTCCTTCAATAAAACGACTGCCCGGTATCAAGGCTGACAAGTTAAGGATAATGGTATCAACATCCATATTGCCGGCAAAGGCAGACTTTTTATCCGGTTCGAGAATAAAATTCATATAAACCACATTCCCGTAATTCTCCTTTGCAAATTTTTGGACAATGTATGTCTTTCCACATTGGCGAATACCTTTTATCACAAGCGGCTTTTTAGCTCCTGCATTCTTCCACCCGTCCAAAACTGATTCTATTTTTCTTTTCAGCATCGTAGTACCTATTTGTCATTATTCAAGTGCAAAAATACACTTTTCCAAGCGAATAAACAACAACAATCTACACTTTTCCGAACGAATAATTCGGGAAGGAGACATTTTTTAGAGCGAATAAACTCCCCACTATGCACTATGCATAGAACCTTTTAAACATTATTTCGTTAAAATAATGGAGGATATTCCTCCGAAAAGATTAGTTTTGCAAAATCAAACGAAAAGAAGTGAAATGGAATATGCAATCTTAATCGTAGAAGATGACTTGACCTTCGCCACCATCCTGAAGACGTGGCTCGGAAAGAAAGGGTTCCAAGTAGATACCGTCAGTAATAATGTACGTGCGCGCAAGCAGTTGGATGCCCGTGCATACGATCTGGTATTGTCCGACCTTCGCCTCCCCGACCAGGACGGCATCTTCCTCCTCCAGTGGATGCGCGAGCACAATCACCTGATGCCGCTCATCATTATGACCAGCTACGCCGACATCCAGAGTGCCGTGCAAGCCATAAAGCAAGGAGCAAGCGACTATGTATCAAAACCTATCCAACCGGACATTCTCTTGAAAAAAATAGAAGAAGCCTTGCAAACTCCTGCAAAAGCAACTCCCTCTTCACCTAAAAAAGAGACCCAAACTCCTCCTCTCAAGAATCCGAATGATTATCTGGAAGGAAAAAGCGAAGCAGCCCGCCAACTCTATAGTTACGTGGGTTTGGTAGCACCT
>JAZNMD010000178.1:0-3041 GCA_045579385.1 Clostridia bacterium | reverse complement strand
CGGGAAAGACACCGATACCCGAGCCCACACAACACGAATCGGTCAACGGATCGTCAAGCACTCAGCGCATCCTCGGTTTTATTCTGCTCGGCGCGGGACTGCTTTCACTCATTCTCGGGATCCTTCTTACCGAGATATTGGTCCTGCTTTCATTCTATATGATTCTTGGGGGCGTTATCTGTCTTGCTCTGCGTAAAAATATATGGTTTATCTCTATGTGGGCGTTTCTCGCCTTGACCTTTCTATGCTTCAGAAACGGAATTTTCAGCATCTTTCATCCATCGTTTTATCAAGGCGGAATGGGTTCGATATGGCTGTACGTTTCATTCGCATTTTGGATCTCTCTTATTGCCGCAACGACCCTTACCGTAATAAGAACACTAAAAAGAAAAAAAGGAAAACAAAAGGTGCTGTACTCTTAAGGACAGTTTTTTAAATTTCCATAGAATACGTCATCTACCGACAGAACAAGGACAGAGAAATTGCATTCTCTGTCCTCTTTTTCGATACTTGAGTATGTCTTGTTTTGATTGTATCATTTTGCTTATCCCTGAAAAAGGAATATAAATTAGAGAGGGTGAAAGACATATATAATGTTCGTTATGAAAAGAACCCTGCAATACCATATTTGGCAACATCGAGTGCTTTTAATAACTTTTTAGCAGGCTCATATCCAGCATTAGCGGCACGTTGATACCAAATTTTTGCTTCCTTGTCCTGCGTGTCTCCGCGTGCAACCGCTAATGTCCTACCGCATTCGAACATTGATTGAGCTAACCCTTGATTTGCAGCTTTAACAAAACAGGAATAGGCAGATTGATAATTGCTCTCGCCATTTCTTTTGATGTTACCATTCTTAAAAAGCACACCCAAATTATGCCACGCCTCCGGCATATTTGTCTTATTTGCTGATAATTGAAATAGTTTGGCGGCTTCCAAATATTCTTTTCTGTTCATTAAATCACAGCCGACAAAATATGCTGCGTTAGGATTTTGACCGATACTATATGATTTTTTGAACAAATCTAAAGCAAGATGTTCGTTCTTGGCGACCCCCTGACCGATATTATAAAGCCTTCCAAGATTATACATCGCCCAATGATTCTGTGCTTGTACTCCCTTTTGAAACCATTCGATCGCCATTGTAATGTTTTTTTCAACGCCTTTGCCATCAAGGTACATACACCCCAAGTAATTGATGGCATCGCCATATCCCAAAGCTGCTGACCGTTGGAAATATTCATAAGCTCTTTTATAATTTAAGGGATATCCGTCGGAAGCTGTGTAATAACGATATCCTTCGTTATAGAGTAAAATCGCATTGTTATCCATAATATAAAATCTCCTTAATATCCGTATCTAAGTTGCGAATCGATTCTATTCGCTGCCTCTGCTGTCCGTGCTTGTTGAACACTAAGATATTCAACATTTCGGTTCAAATTTGAAATTTGATCACTGATTTGTCGTTGTATTCTATTTGCCTCTCTTGCTTGCTCAACGAGATAACGCTGTTGCATATTAGTATCTTCCGCGATAGCACGCAAATCATCCAATCGCGCCATATGTTCCCAATGCTTTTGATCTCTGTCGAGGGTGGCAGCGAGTCCGCCGTAGCCATTAACAGTAACAACTCTGCCTGTTTGAATATAATCAAAAAATGTAGTGACACAAAAGAAATTTTGAAAACGTGGATCAAGAACATTTAATGAATAAAGTTTTTGTCTGGTAGCTAATGCCTGTTTGTATGATTTATGTATCTCATCTTGCCAATCTGTAACACATTGTTCTGCTACATATAGCCAAGCGCAACGTTCAACCAACTCGTCCTTTTGCTGTGTTAGTTGTTTTTCCTCGTTATCACAGGCAACGGTGAGATCGGTTTGCTTTGTTTCAATTGATTTATTGGCATATTTTTTGGAATTCTTTTTACTAATTATAAGAACAATTATAGGGAAAGCCTCCAAAAACGCCAAAAAGTAAAGGCAAGCTAATGCGGTTAATAACCCTGATTCCGAATATTTGATAATAGGAATTGCTATTAATCCCCATACAAAACAAATGAGAGGCATAAGTAAAATCATAAATACACATCTGCGTTTGTGTCTTTTCGATGTTTCGAGAAATTTTTTACTATCCGAAGCTTTCTTTTCTTCCTTTCCCTTGTAGGTAACATTTAAATTTTCAATTCTGCTTCGTGTTATTTGTAATTCGTCATTTGCCTTGCTCTGATCTCTATAAAGCTGTTCCATTTCACCATTAACACGCTTCATAGCTTCTGACCAAATGTAAACATTTTTTTCACACTCAATGGCATTTGCTAAATAACTCTTCATTTTTGAAATTCCAATATCAACCATAGACCTCCTCCTTAATTAAGGCAAATAAAAAGAGCGTCAACCGCAGTCAACGCTCCGAAAAACGCCAACTCCAATTGTCGCCAAACAAAAAACTAATGATATGGAAAACACCATACACAAATTAGCGGAATCAACGTTTTTACCATTATTCACTAATTTGTGCAAAAAAGCAAAAGGGTACAAAACACCCTATAAAAATAAGGCGTTTTCCTTAAAATCATTATTCGTTTTTTGTTTGGCACAATTATTATATCACAATTTTTGCGGTTTGTAAACCTTTTTCGAGAAATTCTATCCAATTACCTTCCGGAAGGTACAAAATGCCTTGTCAGAATGTCAAGCCTTTTCTTTATGTTCACCTATAACTTGTCAATTTTCCTGACAAGCACTGCATTTGTGGACACAGACGCAAAATACGGCATACCTCTTTCGAAATATACCGTATTTTTGAAAACTGTCCTTTAGAGTATTGCTCTAAAATAATGCTATTTTTTTATTCTCTCTTGCAAAATGTGTTCTTTAGGTGTATAATGAATGCAACGGTATTCCCGAGAGGAGAATGAAAATGTCGGATATTAAAAAGTATACTCAGCTTGTAAAGGATTACTCAAAGGACTCCTACCTGAAGCTTATGCGCACATCGATGAAGCTTTTAAATCACCCCTTTATCGTCCCGGGTGCGAT
>JAZNMD010000177.1:0-20687 GCA_045579385.1 Clostridia bacterium | reverse complement strand
CGTAAAACGGGTGGTATTTCATTTTCGGGCATAGCCCTAAACATTACTGGCTACGCACAAGTGCGTTTTAGATTGGCCTGCCAGCCATGCAACTGCTACTTACTACCCATAAATGGGCTGTTTTTTCGCAGGCTTCCCCTTGAGGGGAAGCTGTTGAGCAAAGCGAGACTGATGAGGTGTTTATTGCAATATTTCACGCACTCCAATTTGCCACCTCATCCGAGTTTTGCTTCGCAAAACCCACCTTCCCCTCAAGGGGAAGGCTTTCCATTAAATTGGTTGTGCTATACTTCAATATTTCAAATCACACTTCTCTTTTCTAAATTCTAATTTGTTATCTGTTCATTGGCAAACCTCTTTTGAACCACGCAGGCTCACGCGTGGTTTTCGTTATACGAAAAAACAGTCCCGCTTCTGCCGGGGCTGTTTTTGTTGATTTTCGTTTTTATATCCTTGTCATAATAATGGTCGGAGAAATGCATTAGCGTTTTAGTTTGCGAAACATCGCAAGCCGTTATGAAAACTTTGTTTTCATAAACCGACATTATTGCAATCATGCGTGGCTTTCAAGCCTCTTGCTTGAAAGTAGCGGAATGTATTCCGCTTAAAACGTCATTCTGACGTTTCCACGATTATGGTTATAAAAAAACTCATATGAAAATATAAATATATATCGGCTACTTAGTCACGAAAGGGTGCAAAGGAATGAAAAACTACAGAGCAGTGGTTATCAACGGAAAAAAACTGATTAGCAAAACAATCAGGCTTATGATACTGCTATCAGCATTTTTTTTATTTTTCTTCTGTATAAAATTTTCAGGCAATACTTTTAAAATAAATACTGCCGAAATAAACAAAAAGCTGATATCAGGAAGCCTTCCTCATTTTGCCATTGATACGGACAAGGAAGTTAAGACAAATAGTGACAACAATGCTTTTAAAAAAATTTCATCATTATTTATATTTGCTGACGTTTTTGATCCAAAATCGACGCTTACCTCGCAAATACCTCTTTTAAACTATGTAAGTCACACATATCTTGCGTCAGCTGTAAACCCTGACACTACTGCCGCTTTTAATCCGGTTGATGCAGACAAAGGCAAAGGACAGCCCGAGCCTTCTTCCCCTGACGGAGATGAATATCCTATCACAGCTGTGGATTCAGGACAAGCAAAAGCATTGAAAAACTCAGGGAATAAAATCCTTATCCGCAACGAAACCGATTTCAGCGTAAACACCGATGAATTTTTAAAGAGTTCCCTATCTGTCAATATGAGCGGAAAGGGTCCAAAAGTGCTGATTATACACACGCACACAACCGAAAGCTATTCTCCTGAGGGTGCTGTGACCTATAATACAGGAAAAAGTGACCGCTCTTTGGACGAAGCCTCTAATATGATTGCGGTTGGCGAGACAGTAAAAGCTGTTTTTGAGAAATATGACATCTCGACTATCCACGACAAAACCGTTCACGACCACCCCAGCTTTAACGGGTCCTACGCAAGCTCGCTTAAAACCATTGAAAGCTATCTTAAAAAGTATCCCTCAATCTGCATTGTGCTTGACCTGCATCGTGACGCTTTTGTCTATGAAAACGGGAGCAAGGCCAAATTTGTTACCCGCATTGACGGAAAAAGCACTGCACAGCTTATGCTCGTAGTAGGCACCAATGGCGGAGGCCTTGACCATCCCCATTGGCGTGAAAATATGAAGCTTGCATTGCAGCTCCAAAACAGTATAGTTCAAAAATACCCCTCTCTTATGCGTGGAGTAAACCTCAGAAAAGAACGCTTTAACGGACACACAACCAAAGGGAGCTTAATCATAGAAGTCGGCAGCAGCGGAAACACTTTGGCAGAAGCAAAACAAGGTGCTGCTTTAGGTGCTGAAGAAATTGCAAAATTTTTAAACAGACTTAAATAAAATTAAAAGAGAAAAAGCATCGCCTTTCCCGAAAGAAAGTGATGCTTTTTTATTACACTGTAAAATTAAGACTTTGTTAGAAGCCAAATGTCTCTCTGAGATACTTTCTGCTTCTTGCGGCACAATCAAGAGCACTTTCGTCATACCACTCATCCTGCTCTACTATTACATATTCAGCGCCACATTCTTCACAAGCTTCAAGGATAGCATTCCAGTCCTGAATACCTTCGCCAACAGGTCTGAATCTGAATCCATTATCTTCCTTGGTTCCTTCATCGTCTTTTCCTATTAAAGCATAAACGGGGCCTCCGCCAAGCTTATTGCAAACAAAATCCTTAAGATGAACAACATCAATTCTGCCTGCATATTTTTTGAGATATTCGGCAGGGTCATTGCCTGCATAATGAATCCAGCAAGTGTCAAACTCAGGCATAAGAAGGTCCTCAGGAATTGTAGCATAAAGCTTATCAAGTATCACTTCTCCATCAATTGTCTTAAATTCAAAATCGTGGTTGTGGTACATAAGCTGAATACCATTTTCTTTGAGAAGCTTTCCAAGCTTTGTAAATGATTCAACTGTTGCATCCCAGTTGTTAAAGTATTCATCAACACTGTACCAGGGAATTGCACTGTATTTTGCACCAAAACCCTTGAGATAGCCTATCTCTGTTTCTGGGTCAGCTTCAAAGAAATCAACTCCGCGATGAACAGAGATTGCTTTAAGATCATACTTATCAAGGATAGCCTTAATCTCTTCTACAGGCTTATCAAAGTAACCTGCAAACTCTACATAATCATAACCCATTTCCTTTACAGCTTTCAAGGTTGCATCCATATCCTTTGCCATTTCCTCACGAAGGCTGTAAAGCTGAATTCCTACTTTAAATTCTTTCATAAGTCAATTCTCCTTTATATTTCAGGGATTTCAACAGCTATTTCCTTGCCAAGTGCATTTGACTTATTAATAGCGTCAATAATAGCCTGGTTTATAATAATCTCATCTGATGATATAGGTGCTTTTCCGCCATCCTTAATTGCATCCAGGAACGATCTTATCTTGAGATAGAAGTTATCAAATTCTCCCTGCTCCTGCATTGGGAATTCTGTCTCTACATCCTTGCCGGCAACTCTTTGATACAGCTTAAGCGGTCCACCGATTGAGCCATTCCAGCATTCTGTCGAAGGAATTCTGAGGCTACCCTTTGTACCCATAATGATGGTATCTCCGGGTGTATCAAGGTGCATTGCCCATGCAATTCTGAAGTCAAGAATAATTCCACCCTCCAGACGGATAAATGCTGCACCGAAATCATCAACGCCGAATATATTTGCATATTCCTCAGGCTTGCCTTCAGCCTTGAAATAGTCAGGGTCCTTACCGAAGAAGTTTGATACATAACCCGAAACAGTAAGAGGCTTTGGATAGCCTATTGCATTGAGAACCATATCAAGTGAATAACAACCGATATCCCCCAAAGCACCGATTACGCCCTTGTCTTTTTCAATAAAGGTTGTGCCAAAAGGTGTTGGAATTCCATGACGTCTGCCACCGCCTGTCTGGATATAATAAATATCGCCAAGCACACCTGACTGAACAATTTCCTTAACCATCTGCATATTTTTGTCAAATCTGGGCTGGAAGCCGATTGAAAGAATCTTTCCGCTTGCTTTTTCTGCCTTACGGATAGCAACAGCTTCTTCCAGTGTTACGCACATAGGCTTTTCAAGAAGAACGTTAACACCATGCTCAAGAGCATAAATTGCACATTCTGCGTGTGTTGCGTTATATGTACAGATACTAACCGCATCAACCTCGCCTGCATCAATAAGTTCCTTGTGGTTTGAATAGCACTTTGCGTTTTCAACGCCGAAGTTTTTGAAAAATTCTTCTGCCTTACCAGGAATAAGGTCAGCACCTGCCACGATTTCAACATCAGGCATCTGAAGATATTTTTCTATGTGAGCTTCTGCAATCCATCCTGTTCCTATGATGCCCACCTTTACTTTTTTCGACGCGGCGATAACACGTTTTGACTGGTCAAACTTGAATGCATCCAAATTTCCCTTTGCCATTTAAAATCACTCCTTAAAAATCATTTAAAAAATATTGATTTATAATTATCATTATGCTATACTTATATTAACAAATTAAATAAAGAAATGCAATATTTATAATGACTTTTTTTTAAAAAATATTGACTTTTAAAGGTATTTATTATGAAAAATGAAAAAATTTTCTTCAAAAACCCCAATCGTCCCGCAATTATTTTGAAGGATTCCACAGGTAAAAAAACTGTTTTAAGTAACACTCATATGCATCCAGAACTTGAGTTTTTGTATGTTTTTTCAGGAGAAGTTGCTGTTACCATTGAAGACAAAGTCAACCTTATTGTTTCCCAGGACGATATAGTTTTTGTAAACAGCAACATACCTCATTCCACAAAAACTCTTAAAAAAAATACGTCTACGGGTCTTATCCAGTTTCGCAACCCTTCTTTTTTCAAGAACGAACTTAAATATTTATCTCATTTTCTGGCACAATCAAACACTGCGTATTTTGTATTCAAAAGCAGTGACTCTGATTACGCCGAGCTTAAAGAGACTATTTTTAAAATGATTAATTCTGGAAAGGTATCCGGGGTTTCCCACGACTACTACATTACAGCAAGCATTTACACTCTGCTCGCAATTTTACATAATAAGAAATTTATTGCATCAGAAGAAAACTTTGTCGATTTAAAGCTTATCAGCAAGCTCATTCCTGTATTCAGATACATCCATGAACACTATGACGAAAACCTGACACTTGATGTTATATCCTCTCAGATCGGCCTTAATAAGGATTATTTTTGCAGACTTTTTAAAAAGGCTACAAAAACAACTCTCACAGATTACCTCAATTTTGTAAGAGTGACAAAAGCAGAAGAACTTTTAAAAACCAATATGTCTATGTCGGAAATTTCCTATTCCGTTGGGTTTTCTTCATCTTCCTACTTTAACCAGATTTTTAAGAAATACAAACAATATCCACCGCTGACCTACAGAAAGCTTTACAGCGTCAAGTCAAATCAAAGACCTTAAACACAGGTCTTTAATGTTTGCACAATTCTGTTCCCGTATTTTTATGGGGATAATGTTGAAAACCACCTTCTTCCTTGTTAAACCCTATTTTTTGTGGGGATAACTTTGTGTATAATGTGGATAAATTCATGTATAGCAGTTTTGTGAATATTTTGTCAACTTAAAAGCTTTTCGCCTTGACAAAGTATTGCTTTTTTTGTAAAATATATTAGTTAATTAATAGAATACGGAGGACAATTTAGTTATGGGACTTACACTTGCACAAAAGATTATTAAAAACCACCTCGTTTGCGGCGAGATGATAGCTGGTCATGAAATCGGAATCAAAATTGACCAAACACTTACCCAGGACGCAACAGGCACCATGGCATACCTTGAATTTGAGGCGATGGGCGTTCCCCGTGTAAAAACTGAAAAATCAGTTGCATACATTGATCACAACACATTGCAAAGCGGATTTGAAAATGCAGATGACCACAGATTTATAGGAAGCATCTGCAAAAAACACGGAATATATTTTTCACGCCCCGGCAACGGAATTTGCCATCAGGTTCATCTTGAACGTTTCGGCATACCCGGCAAAACACTTATAGGGTCTGACAGCCACACTCCAACCGGCGGAGGTATAGGAATGCTTGCAATCGGAGCAGGTGGTATGGATGTTGCTGTTGCTATGGGCGGCGGGACCTACTACATCACTTGCCCCAAAATTGTAAAGGTAAACCTTACAGGTAAGCTTAGCCCATGGGTTGCAGCAAAGGATGTAATATTAGAGGTGTTAAAACGTCTTTCCGTAAAAGGCGGAGTTGGTAAAATAATCGAATATACTGGCGAGGGTGTCAAAACACTTTCGGTACCTGAGCGTGCAACCATTACCAATATGGGTGCAGAGCTTGGTGCAACTACTTCTGTATTCCCATCTGACGAAGTAACCCGTGAGTTTTTAAAAGCTCAGGCAAGAGAGCAGGACTTTACTCCGCTTTCTGCTGATGTTGATGCAGTTTATGATGAGGAGCTTGATATTAACCTCAGCGAGCTTGTTCCTCTTGCGGCTTGCCCACATTCGCCCGATAACGTGAAATCCGTTAAAGAAATCGGCGAAATGAAGATTGACCAGGTTTGTATCGGGTCTTGTACAAACTCCTCACTTCTTGATATGTTAAAGGTAGCATATATATTAAAGGGCAAAACAGTTCATCCTGATGTTTCTCTTTCAATTGCCCCCGGGTCTAAACAGGTTCTTAATATGCTGGCTGCCTGCGGTGCACTTTCTGATATGATTGACGCAGGTGCAAGAATTCTCGAAAGCGCTTGCGGACCTTGTATCGGAATGGGACAATCGCCTAATTCCGGCGGAATTTCACTGCGTACATTTAACCGTAACTTCGAGGGACGTTCAGGCACAAAAGACGGACAAATCTATCTGGTTTCTCCCGAGCTTGCAGCGGTTTCTGCCTTAAACGGCGTACTTACAGACCCACGTACTTTAGGGGATATGCCAAAGTTTGAGCTTCCTGAAGTATTTACCATAAACGACAATATGGTTGTTCCTCCCGTAAGCGAGGAGGATATGGACACAGTTGAAGTTCTTCGTGGGCCAAACATCAAGCCTTTCCCCGTATCAGAAGCAATGGCTGATGAAATAGTTGCAAAATGCAGTCTTAAGGTTGGGGACAATATAACAACCGATCACATTATGCCTGCGGGTGCAAAAATTTTGCCGCTGCGTTCAAATATTCCAAAGATTTCTGAATATTGTTTTGCAGTATGCGATGAAAAGTTCCCGTCAAGAGCCTTGGAGCTTGGGAAAAGCATTATAATCGGCGGTTCCAACTATGGTCAGGGTTCATCAAGAGAGCACGCAGCACTTGCTCCTCTTTATCTTGGAGTTAAGGCTGTAATCGTTAAGTCATTTGCAAGAATTCATATGGCAAATCTTATAAATGCAGGTATAATACCAATGACTTTTTTAGACGAAGCAGACTACGACAAAATTGACCAGATGGATGACCTCGAACTCAAAGGGCTTAAAGCTTCGATGCAAAGTGCTGATGAAATTACCATTACCAACAAGACCAAGGGTTTTGACTTCAAGGTAAAGCTTGACCTTTCATCACGTCAGAGAGAAATGCTTGCAGCAGGTGGATTGCTGAATTATACAAGAGAAATAAGCAAATAGAAAGGATTTAAAAAATGGAAAAGATTAAAATGACCACTCCCCTCGTTGAGATGGATGGGGACGAAATGACCAGAATTATTTGGAAGATGATAAAGGATATCCTTATTCTTCCTTATGTTGACCTCAAGTCTGAGTATTATGATTTGGGTCTTGAATACAGGAACGAAACTGACGACAAGGTTACCTTTGACTCAGCTTACGCTACAAAAAAATATGGCGTTGCAGTTAAATGTGCAACCATCACTCCGAATGCAGAAAGAGTTAAGGAGTACAACCTTAAAGAGATGTGGAAATCGCCTAATGGTACTATCCGTGCTATCCTTGACGGAACTGTTTTTCGTGCTCCCATTATTGTAAAAGGTATAACCCCGTACATTCCCAGCTGGACCAAGCCAATTACCATCGCACGTCACGCTTACGGCGATGTTTACAAAAACACCGAAATGCAAGTGCCTGAAGGCTCGAAGTGTGAACTTGTATGCACAGACAAAGACGGTAACGAAATCCGTCAGACCATTCACGAATTTGATGGCAGTTCAGGTATAATCCAGGGTCTTCACAACATTGACAGTTCAATTGCAAGCTTTGCACGTTGCTGCTTTAATTATGCTCTTGACACAAAGCAGGATATCTGGTTTGCAACCAAGGACACCATATCAAAAAAATATGACCATCGTTTCAAGGATATCTTTAACGAAATTTTTGAAGCAGAATACAAAGATGCATTTAAAGATGCAGGCATTGAATACTTCTATACTTTAATTGACGATGCGGTTGCCAGAGTTGTTCGTTCTGAGGGAGGATATATCTGGGCGTGCAAAAACTATGACGGCGACGTGATGTCAGATATGGTAGCAACAGCTTACGGAAGTCTTGCTATGATGACCTCTGTTTTGGTTTCTCCTGATGGCACATATGAATACGAAGCAGCTCACGGAACAGTTCAGCGTCACTACTACAAGCACTTAAAAGGCGAAGAGACCTCAACCAACAGCGTTGCAACTTTGTTTGCCTGGACAGGTGCACTTCGCAAAAGAGGCGAGCTTGACGGTCTTTCACAGCTTTGCGATTTTGCTGACAAGCTTGAAAAGGCAACCATAGCTACAATAGAAAACGGTATAATGACAGGCGACCTTTATCTTCTCTCTAACCTTGAAAACAAGAAAAAGGTCAACACCGAAGACTTCCTTCTTGCTGTTAACGACACTCTTAAGGCTATGCTTTAAGGAGGTAACACAATGGAAAAACAGATATCCTCATCAGTTATAAATCGCTTACCGAGATATTTCAGATATCTCGGCGAGCTTCTTAATTGCGGTGTTGAACGAATTTCATCGCAGGAATTAAGTAAAAAAATGCACGTTACCGCATCTCAAATCAGGCAGGACCTTAACTGCTTCGGCGGATTCGGTCAGCAGGGATACGGATATAATGTAGAATATCTTTATAACGAAATTGCAGGGATCCTCGGTCTTAAGTCAGGCTACAAAGCAATTTTAGTCGGAGCAGGTAATATCGGTCAGGCACTTATTCAAAATACAACCTTTGAAAAAAGAGGGTTTTCCTTGATAGGTATTTTTGACAATGATCCTGAAAAAATCGGCAAGGAAATTAAAGGTATAAAGGTTTCCGACGCAAATGAGCTTGAAAGCTTTATTGCTGAAAAACATCCCACAATGGCAATCATCGCAACACCTCGAACTGTGGTCAGTCAGGTTGTTGAAAATCTTACAAAATGCGGTATTCACGCATTTTTAAACTTTTCATATGCGGAAATTCCTCACGATGACGATGTTGTTGTTGAAAATATTCACTTAAGCGACAGTCTTATGCGTCTTTGTTACAAAATTTCTGCAAAAAAGTCAAATGAAGAAAAATAATATTTAACGGGGTTTTTTATGCGCACCTTTGCTTTGGTAGGTAAAAGCGGTACGGGCAAAAGCTACAAGTCTTTGGACCTTACCCGTGCTAATAATATTGAAGCGGTAATTGACGATGGTCTATTGATTTCAGGAAATCAAATTCTTGCAGGCAGTTCCGCAAAGCATGAGGCTAACAAAATGGCCTCTGTTAAGCGTGCGATTTTTACAGATCCGCTCCATCAGACAGCGGTAAAAGATGCCATACAAAAAAACCATCTTGAATCAGTGCTGATAATAGGTACATCTGAAAAAATGGTGCACCGCATTGCAGAGGTTTTGGGTCTTCCTCCCTTTGAACACATTTTTTATATAGAAGATGTGGCAACCGAAGAGGAAATTCATACAGCAACAATTATGCGTGACAAATTTGGCAAACATATAATTCCTGCCCCTGTTTTTGAAGTAAAAAAGCAATTTTCGGGTTATTGGCTGAAATCACTTTTCTCTTCGCAAAATGCCAGAGGGCCTGAAAATGAAAAAACAGTTATGCGCCCAACCTACAGCTATATCGGAAACTTCAGGATTTCGCCAAAGGTTTTTTCGGATATATGTCGTTTTGAGGTTCCCCGAATTGACGGAATAGCTGAGGTTTTGAGGGTAAGGCCGCTTCCCGCATCCGACGGATGTGTGGAAATCTCTGTTGACGTTTCTCTTGACTTTCCTTGTGACATACCCAAAACCACCTCTCTTATACAATCTGTGGTCTGCACCTCGGTAGAGGACAGCACATCAATAGTTGTAAAATGCGTAAATGTGTTTGTTAAGACACTTAAAAATCTTTAAACGGAGTAATTTTATGATAAAGCTATATAACATTGACCATTTTGATCTAGAACAAACCTTTCTGTGCGGGCAATGCTTCCGTTGGGAAAAGGATGAAAACTCTGTTTTTTATGGGGTAGTGGCAAATCGTGCAGTAAAAGCGTATTACCACGACCCCAAAACTATATATATAGAAAGTTCTGACCCCGACCTTGTTTATTGGAGTCACTATCTCAACTTTTCCTGTGACTATAACACAGTTGAAGAAAGTCTCTCCAAAAACGTTCAGCTTCGTCCCTCAATCGAAGCAGGACGGGGAATACGGATTCTTCGTCAGGACTTGTGGGAAACACTTATTTCCTTTATAATATCAGCAAACAACAATATTCCAAGAATTAAAAAGATAATAAACAAGCTGTGCGAGCTTTATGGAGAAAGAATTGACTTTGACGGAAAAGTCTTTTACGGTTTCCCGTCTCCTGAGGTGCTTGCAAGCCTCGAGCTTAAGGACCTGGCAGAAATAAAAACGGGATTTCGTGATAAATATATCCTTGATGCCGCAAAGAAAGTGGCGTCAGGCGAAATAAACCTTAATGAAATACCAAAGCTTAACAACAAAGCCGCAAAGGCGGAACTTATGAAAATCAAAGGCGTCGGCACCAAAGTTGCAGATTGCATTCTGCTTTTCTCGCTTGGCAGACACGATATTTTTCCGCTTGACGTATGGACAAAAAGAATTTTGTCGGAGGTGTATGGAGTAGCTGAAAAGGAGCTGCCCGAATTTATTAAACAGACTTTTGGCAAAAATGCCGGAATTGCCCAGCAATATCTTTATTACTATTACGCTATTCAGGGTAACAGTTTGGCTTTAAACGCAGGTTAAAGGAGGAAATTTTATGGAAGTATCAAAAGCATTGCTTGAAAGAAGAACCATACGGAAGTTCACTCAGGAACAATTGAACCCGGATGATTTGAAACAAATTGTTGAATATGCAAGACTTTGTGCGTATCCCGCAAATATGCAGCCACTCAAATTTGCTGTAATCACTGACAAAAAAATGCTGGATGACATATTCCCATTCACAAAATGGGCAGGCTATCTTCCCGAAACGGGGACACCAAAAGAAGACGAACGGCCTACCGCATATATAGCAGTTTTTGGCGATAAGTCCATAAAGAAATCTTTTGAAGTTGAAGCAGGTGCAGCAGTTACCGCAATGATGCTTGGTGCACTTGACAAAGGGATTGCAAGCTGTTGGCTTGGAGCACTTAACCGCGCTGAGCTTTTAAAGCTTTTTAAGCTTTCAGATGAAGAATTTGACCTTGTATATCTGCTTGCTCTCGGTTACCCGAAGCAGAAAAGCCAGATATGCGATTTAACCGACAGCATAAAATATTTTGAAGACGAAGAAGGCACTATAAATGTGCCAAAAAGAACGGATGTTATATTAACCATTGATGGTAACCAATAAAAAAGCAAGCGAGCATATCAATGCTCGCTTGCTTTTTTATTAAAATCCCATTACACATCCCATAACAATCAAAAGCAGCAGCAAAAACCCAAAGTTGTATACAGAAAACAACTTCAGATACTTTTTAATATTTTCGGGGTCGTTTTTAAGGTAGTGTCTGAAGGTTATCAGGCTTGCAAGTGATGCAATCAGCGTTCCTGTTCCTCCTATGTTCACAGCAACAAGAAGGTGAGGATATTTATCTGTAAAATGTGAAAGCAGAATTGCGCTTGGAACATTACTTATAACCTGACACGATAAAGTTCCCCAAAGAAGAGGGTGGCTGTTTATCAGCTTGCCCGCAATCTGCCTTACCAGCTCAATCCTTGCTACATTACCTGAAAATACAAAAAAAGCACAAAAGGTAATAAGCAAAGGATAGTCGACCGCCTTTATTGCCTCATGGTCCAAAAACAAAAGAGATATCAGAATAATCGCAAGACCTATCCAGTAAGGAATTACATCAAACACTATGGCAATTGACAGAAAAAATAAAATGCTGTATATAAGTGTTTTCCTTGTATCAAGCGTTCCGTCGTATCTTCTGTGTATTTCAAGCTCTTCTTTTTTCATAAGAAGACAGCATAACGTTATTAATCCTACCGATACAAGAAAAGGCAGCAGCATTATCCTCATAAACTCTCCGTTTGGTATGTTGAAATAATTATACAGATACAAGTTTTGCGGATTTCCGAACGGAGTCAGCATCCCGCCAAGATTTGCTGCTATATTCTGCATAATAAAAGTGAATGCCAGATGCTTTTTGCTGCCCGTAGATGTAATTACATAAAATCCAAGGGGAAGAAAGGTAATAAGTGCCATATCATTTGCAATAAACATTGACCCTATAAATGTTATGTATACAAGTGCCAGCACAGCTGAACGTGTTGTGGAAAAAACAGAGACTATTTTTGACGATATAATTCTGAAAAAGTATATATTTTTAAGAGCACAAACCACAGCCAGTGTTCCAAACAGACAGGACAGGGTCTTAAAATCAAAATATTTTAAATATTGTGCATCGGGCGGAACAAAAATTGCAGAAATCATCGCCGCCAGCAATGCTATACACATAACCGGATTCCTCTTTACAAAAGCCATAACTCTCTCCCTGAGTATTCAAAAATTCAGCTATGAGTATATCACTTTTTTTTGGCTGTTGTCAACATTTTTTTAAAACTACTTGCCTTTATCGGCTTTGAGTAGTAAAATAGTATCATAGAATCACTTGTCAGAGGTGTTAACGTATGAAAAAACCTAAACTGATATTTTCATCAATTCTTTTGCTCACGCTTTGTCTGACGGCTTGTAAAATTCCCGATAAGGATGCTGTCCCCGTGTCAACGCCTCAGGCAGAGGCTTCTGTAAATGAAACAATTACTCTTGTTGCTGTCGGTGACAATCTTCTTCATATGCCGGTAATAAACAGCGGCAAAAAACCTGACGGAAGCTATGATTATTCTCATATTTTTGCAAAGCTTCAACCCGTTTTCAAAAATGCCGACCTTGCTGTTATCGGGCAGGAAACCATATTTGGCGGCGAGCATCTTGGTTATTCGGGATATCCGCTTTTTAACTCCCCATCCGATATGGGAAAAACATTGGTAAACGAAGGCTTTGACATCGTCCTTCACGCCTCTAATCACACTCTGGATAAATGGGCGGAGGGTATAGAAAACACTCTTAAGTTCTGGGATGACTACCCTGAAGTTACAGTTCTTGGGATAAACAAAACCGAGGAAGAAAAGCAAAAAGTTGACATCGTTTCACTCAAAGGGGCAAAGATTGCTGTGCTTAATTACACTTACGGAACAAATGGCCTGATACTCCCATCCGGCAAAGAGCATCTTATCAACTACATTGATAATGAAAAAATCAAAAAGGATGCCCTTTTTGCTGAAGAGAATTCAGATTTTACCGTTGCCTTTATGCATTGGGGAACTGAATATTCTACATCCCCCGACGATTTTCAGAAACAGCTGTGCATGGATATGTGTGAGTGGGGTGTTGACCTGATTATCGGTGCTCATCCTCACGTTATCCAGCCTGTGGAATGGTACTCTGCCGAGAATGGCAACAAAATGCTTGTATATTACTCGCTTGGGAACTTTGTTTCAAGACAGTTAGAGGCAAGAAATCTTCTTGGCGGCCTTGCCAGCGTGGATCTTAAATATAATGGTAGCAGGGTTTATATACACGACTATACCTTTAAGCCCATAGTGACTCACTACAATGAAACCTTTACTGAATTTGCGGTTTACCCCTTAAATGAGTACACCGACACTCTTGCAGCAAGACATGGTGTTGCCTCCCGGGATGGTGCTGTAAGCGTAAAACGGTGGCAGGATATGTTATCAAATGTATTTGATGGTTATGACACCATTTGCATAGATAATTAAACTTTCAAAAAAATATCGGAATTACTTGCTTTTTAAAGTAAAATAGTATATAATATTTTGATAATAATCAAACTTTAAAGATAGGAGCTTTTGAAAATGGCGTTTTATTTTAATGAACCTTCACACACCTTCAGCGAATACCTGCTTGTGCCGGGTTATTCTTCATCTGAATGTATGACCAGCAATGTAAGTCTTAAGACACCTCTCGTAAAATTCAAAAAGGGCGAAGAGCCTGCAATTTCTATGAATATCCCTATGGTTTCTGCCATTATGCAGTCGGTTTCCGGCGAAAAGCTGGCTATCGCTCTGGCTAAAGAGGGTGGCGTTTCCTTTATCTATGGCTCACAGTCTATTGAGGACGAGGCAGCTATGGTAAGACGAGTTAAAAACCACAAGGCAGGCTTTGTTACAAGTGATTCAAATATCGCTCCTGACAAAACTCTGGCAGAGCTTATCGAGCTCAGAGCAAAAAGCGGCCACAACACAGTTGCAGTTACCGAGGACGGTACTGCCGACGGAGTACTCCTTGGTATAGTTACACCCCGTGACTACCGTGTAAGCCGTATGGACCCGAACACACCTGTAAAAGAGTTTATGACACCATTCTCAAAACTTATATATGCGCCTGAGGGGACAAGCCTTAAGGAAGCAAATGATATAATCTGGGATAACAAGCTTAACTCTCTTCCTATCGTTGACAGCAAACAACGCCTTGTTGCCTTTGTTTTCAGAAAAGACTATGACGCTCACAAGGAAAATCCGACTGAGCTTCTTGATGCTTCAAAAAGATATGTTGTTGGTGCAGGTATAAACACCCGCGACTACGAAGAAAGAGTTCCCGCTCTTATTGAAGCCGGTGCTGATGTGCTTTGTATCGACTCATCTGAGGGATTTTCAGAATGGCAGCTTAGAACAATAAAATTCATCCGTGAAAAGTACGGTGACACCGTTAAGGTTGGTGCAGGAAACGTTGTTGACAGAGAGGGCTTTTTGTTCCTTGCTGAAGCAGGTGCTGACTTTATTAAAATCGGTATCGGCGGCGGTTCCATCTGTATCACACGTGAGCAAAAAGGTATTGGCAGAGGTCAGGCAACTGCAGTTCAGGAAGTTGCTGCTGCCAGAAATGAGTACTTTGAGAAAACAGGTATTTATATTCCCATCTGTTCCGATGGTGGTATAGTTCACGACTATCACATCACACTTGCTCTCGCTATGGGTTCTGACTTTGTAATGCTTGGCAGATACTTTGCACGTTTTGACGAAAGTCCGTCAAACAAAGTTTCAGTTAACGGAAACTATATGAAGGAATATTGGGGCGAAGGCTCTGCACGTGCAAGAAACTGGCAGAGATATGATATGGGCGGTGCTCAGAAGCTTTCATTTGAAGAAGGGGTTGATTCATACGTTCCATATGCAGGAAGCCTTAAAGACAACGTGGCTCTTACACTTAACAAGGTTAAGTCCACAATGTGTAACTGTGGTGCACTTTCGATTCCTGAGCTTCAGGAAAAAGCCAAGATGACACTTGTTTCAGCTACAAGTATTATTGAGGGCGGTGCTCACGACGTTGTTCTCAAGGAAAAGAATATTCCTCCCGTTAAATAAGAAATGGGGAACACATATCTGATAGACTCTCTCCGCACTTTAACTAAAAGCGGCAGCCTGATTTTTTGCAGTATTTGCGAAAAACTTGTAGGAAGTATAAACGCAAAAGGTTATCGCTACATCGACCTTAAAATAAATTGCAGTTGCGGTAATTATGGAAGTATAAAATTCAAAAAAGAAGGCAGTACATCTAACCCATATGAGCGAATCGGCAGAATGCCAAAAGATGTATTCGGTGTATCAGTTTGCAAAGGCTGTGGCACTCCGCTTTTTGGGATAATAAGCGAACGCGTCAGATCATACTCCTTTTATGTTGAATGTAAGTGCGGCGAAAAATATGACATTCCTCCTACCTACGGAAAAAGGTTGGGCGAAACACTTGATATGCATGACAAGATGAAAAAAGATTAAGAAAAAAGACTTAAAAACTGAAATCAGTTTTTAAGTCTTTTTATGTTTCGTTCAGATTCTCTTTTTCACGTGTTACACCCCACGGAAGCCTCGTCCTATAATCTCACTTGTTGTGGTTATTATAATGAACGAGCTTGGGTCCTCTGCCTTTATTTTCTTTCTTAATGCTATTGCTTCAAATCTTTTGCAGACAGTATGCACTATGTATTTTTTGTCTCCTGTATAACTTCCCTCTGCCTCGCTCACGGTAGCACCGTGATGAAGCGTCATCATTATAAAATCTGTTACCATTTTAGGCTTTGATGTGATTACAACAAAATACTTGCAGCTGTTTATTGATTCAATTATCTCATCCACAAGATATGCCTTTATGAAAAGTCCCAGCATTGAGAAAAGACCCGCCTGCACACCAAAGATAAAAAACGAACCGCAGGCTATCAAAAAGTCCACAAAAAGCAGCGCCTTTCCCACATTGAACGAGGTATACTTTTTTAAAATAAGAGCTATGATATCCGTTCCGCCCGAAGACGCTTCGTTATTGAAAATCAAAGCCGCTCCTACGGAAGTCAACCCCATAGCATATACAAGCTCTAAGAAAGGCTGCTTTGTGAGTGGCTCCGTCATAGGAAATAAAAACTCTAAAAGGTATGTGATACCCGAATACAAAAGGCAACACACAACCGTTCTGATTCCGTTCTCTTTGCCAAGAAAGATAAACCCTACCAACAGCAGTGCCACATTGATTATAAGTATCCACGCCGACACCGAAAGGAATTTAAACACCCCGCCAAGCAAGGTGCCCAGACCGCTGACGCCACCCGTTGCAAAACCATTTGGTATTTTGAAAAAATATACGCCCACAGCCAAAAGTATTGCTCCCAGTAAAATCAGTATATATTCCTTTACCCGTTTCATAACCGATCTTCCCCTCATCCTTAGTATTTCTTATACCAATCAGGTGTACCCACACCGTTTGAGTGCCATTTTGAAAAATCTTCTTTCATAGCCCCTGTAACTTTTTTGAGTTCATCTTCATCGAGACCTTCCTTTAAAAACTCCAAAAGATGAGAATAAAGACTTATCCTTTTTACCCCTTGCCCTACCAGGCCGCAGTTTGTCCAATATTCTGAAAACCTGTCATAAAAATCAAAAGGCGAAGTAAAGCTTTGAATCGCAATATCAAGAGTTTTGTAAAATCTGCCTGAATTAAAGTATCGTTCCAGAACATCTTCAATTGCCTTTAGCCTGATTATATCGTCAAAACTGAGGCTTTCTGTAGAAAAAACTTCATACGGAGCAAAATCACAAAAATTTATATCGTACTTTGCCGCATTTTTTCTTATGTTTGTCCCTTTGAGAAGCTTTAAAAATCCCAATTGCAAAACATCAGGATTTAAAATATAAATATCATTAAATGACTTTCTGAAAGACTCAAAATCCTCATGCGGAAGCCCTGCAATAAGATCAAGATGAAGCATTATCTCTGTCTCTTGCTGAAGTCTTTTCACATTTTTTGAAAGAGTTTTTATATCCATCACTCTGCTTATTTCAGCAATTGTTTTTTCGTTTGTTGTCTGCACACCAATTTCAAACTGAAACTTCTTTGATCTTTCGTCCTTAAGTAAATCAATCAGGCTGTCATCCAAAAGATCTGCACCAATCTCAAAATGAAAGAACGTGTCCCCTTTAAGTTCCATGCAATACTTCCAGATTTCTGCAGCACGCTTTTTGTCAGCATTAAAGGTTCTGTCAACAAACTTTATTGTCTGTGCCTTGTTTTCTACCAGCACAGCGATTTCCCGTTTCACCCTCTCAATAGGCAAAACCCGCACTCCCCGTTCAACCGACGAAAGACAATAAGAGCATTTAAACGGACACCCTCTGCTTGTTTCGTAATAAATCAGCTTTTCGCCATCGACCGCTTTTTTTAAGTCATCCTGAGTATATGGAAACGGAAGCTCGTCTATATTTTCAAGTTTTTCTCCATAAAGAACACATCTTTCCAGTGGGAATTCCTTAGCAAGATCAAAAACCGCTTTCTCGCCCTCTCCGCAAACTATATAATCAATAAACTCATATCTTTTAAGCAACTCCTCTGCGTCAAAAGAAACCTCAGGACCACCCAAGAAGATTTTCCGCTGAGGTTTTAATTTTTTTAAGCTTTTGCAAAGTTCAATTATGTACGATATATTCCATATATAACACGAAAATCCGTATACATCACAGTCTGCCTGATAAAGCGCTGTAAGCACATTGCTTTTTTGTTCGTTGACCGAAAACTCCCGAAAACTACACTCAACATCACGGTCCTCACAGTATCTCGAAATATATCTGACAGCAAGGTTTGTATGGACATACTTTGCATTTATTGCCACAAGAAGTGTCTTACTCATTTTGAATCACCGCACTGATATTCCAAATCCTTATCTGTTTCATTCTGTATCTTTTTAAGGTAACTTCCCGCCTCTTTTCTGGCAACCTCACAATCAAGATTGCGATAATTACCACATTCAATTTCGCTCTCTCCAGGCATCTCGCCATGGTACGAGGCAATTTCCAAAAGCACACGTTTTATTTCATCTAAAACAGCCTTGTTATCAGCATTTCTCACAAGCAGATAAAAGCCTGTCTGGCACCCCATAGGTCCAACATAGATTACGTCTTTACCAAGCACGCCACTACGCATAAAGGTTGCAAAAAGATGTTCAAAAGAGTGCATAAGGCTGTTGGACATAACATCTCCGCAATTTGGCTTTCGCATACGCACATCGTATGTTGTAATATCCCCGTCAATGCGTGAAATATATATCCATTCTTTTATGTATCTATGGTCAACGGTAAAACTTGCAATCTTCTCCATGCTATTTGCTCTCTTTCATTTTTTCTCACATATCTTAAGCTCTTTGTTGTATCTTTCTTTAAAATAAATCTTATTCATCTTTTTGTGCCCTACTGCTTTTGAAAAGTCTTTCGGGTCACACGTAAATTCAATCACGTCACTATCATCTGCACCAATCAGCTCGGCTTCAATTTTTTCACGGAATATAAGGCTCTCCACCACCTCGCCAAATGCAGGATGATACGGCCCCGCAATTATGCTTTCGCCATCCTGAAGGTCTTCGGAAGAATGAAGTCCCATCCGTATTACGTCTATATTATTTTGTCTGAACGCCAAAACAGCATCTTTTGAAAGCATCGCCGCCTCATCTATTGTATAAGGCGTATAGATTCCCTTTTGGTACAGTTCATCAAGTTTTGTGTCTTTTAAGATTATTACCGGGTATATCCTCACGCACGATGGCTTAAGCTTTATAATATCCAAAGCTGTCTGCCTGTCCTTTTCATGATTGGAGCCATACATACCAAGCATCATCTGATGCCCAAGTTCTATGTCAAAACTTTTTATAAGTTCTGATGCCTCAATTACTGACTGAAAATCGTGCCCGCGGTTATTTAGCCTTAACACTTTATCGTCACTGCTTTGCACGCCCAATTCAATTGTCGTTACTCCGTATTTTTTCAAAAGTCTCAATATTTCCTCATTAATGCAGTCGGGTCTGGTTGAAAGTCTTATGCCCTTTACATTTGGATAAAATTCTGACGCCACACGAAGAAACTCTTCCTGAGTAGAAAGTTCAAGACCTGTAAAGCTGCCTCCAAAAAATGCAATCTCTACCGACGCATTATTTTTGTCAACAGTTGCAAGAAAGCTTTCAATAAGTGACCTTACCTCTCCCGGCGTAACTTCTGTCTCTATCCCGGTAATCTTTCGCTGACTGCAAAACGCACAATCGTGCGGGCATCCCCTGTGCGGTATAAAAATTGGCAAATTGTACTTTCTCATTTTTTTACCTTCAATTTTTCAAATGCTTGTTTTGCGGCGTTTTGTTCTGCTGTCTTTCGGTTTTTGCCGGATCCTTCGCCTATTACTTTTCCCAAATAAAAAGCCTCTACATTAAATTTGGGGTCGTGGTCCGGGCCTTCTTTTGATTTCAATCGGTATTCAACAACATCGTTACCCTTGTCACGTTTCTGGAAATATATCTGAAGCTCCGACTTGTAATTTATTTCATTGTGATTTTTGATATTCTTTATCCTGTCGCCAAAAACATCAAGAACCCAATTCTTTGCCATCTCAATGCCGCTGTCTAAAAAAATTGCACCAAGAACAGCCTCAAATGTATCTGCCAGGATTGAATCCTTTTCGGAGCCCTGGCTCATTGCCTCTGAGCGTCCGAATTTTATTCCGCTCCCCAGATCAAGTTCACGGGCAAGTTCAGCAAGAGACTTTTCACAAACAAGCATCGCACGTATTTTGGTAAGCTCGCCTTCATCACAATTTTTAAACAGCTTGTATGTTTCCACCGCAATAATATACGAAAGAACGCTGTCCCCCAAAAACTCTAACCTTTGATTGCTCTCTGTTTTTGCATCATTAGCAAGAGAGATATGTGTCATAGCCAAATCAAGCAAACTCTTGTCTTTAAATTCGTATTTTATATCCATTTGTTTTCCCTCTTACTCATAAAAAATCAAACGGACTGATGTTTTTAAACAACAATCCGTAGCTTTAAATTTTTAGCACTTTGAATTAATATAATTAACAGCGTCACCTATAGTTGAAATTTCATCAACATCTTCGTCGGGAATTTCTACATCAAATTCCTCTTCCAATGCCATTATCAACTGCACCAATGCCAGTGAATCTGCTTCAAGATCATTAATGAATGATGCTTCCATAGTAATTATACTTTCATCAATATCCAGTTGCTCCGCTGTGATTTCTTTTACCTTTTCAAAAACATCCATTTTAGAAACCTCCTTATTTAGTCTGTAGTTTTTAATAATATATCATACAAACATACACATAGTCAATATAAAATTGAGTTAAAAT